>DAIDLJ010000017.1 GCA_027449585.1 Microcaldota archaeon
GATGTGGTAAAGAAGATATGCGGGCCGCTACTATCAAAGATGGGGGCAACGATAACAATACCTGGGCTTCTCTTCATAGACACCCCGGGGCACGAGGCCTTCACGAACCTCAGAAAGCGGGGCGGGTCGATATCGGACCTTGCCATACTCGTAGTGGATATAACCAAGAACCTTGAGCCGCAGACCTACGAGGCGATAGACATACTCAAGCAGTATAAGACGCCTTTCATAGTGGCTGCGAACAAGATAGACCTTATCACAGGATGGAGGAAGCAGGAGACCTATTCCTTCATAGAATCCATATCAAAACAGACCAAGGACGTACAGGAGCAGCTAGAGGCAAAGCTCTACTCGCTTGTCGGAACGCTAAGCGAAGCCGGATTCCAGAGCGAGAGGTTTGACAGAGTTGGCGACGTGACAAAGGAGCTCTCGATAGTTCCGCTCAGTGCAAGGACCGGAGAAGGAGTAGCCGAGCTCCTCATGTATGCCACGGGGTTGTCACAGAGGTTCCTAGAGAAGAGGCTCGATATAGAGCCAAATGAACCAGGTGTTGGAGGGATAATAGAAAAGAAGGAGGAGAAGGGCCTTGGAATAACGCTTGATGTGATACTGTACAACGGGACTTTGCATGCAAATGACACTGTGGCTTTTGCTACATCAACAGGCATAAGCACGGCCAAGATACGCGCGCTGCTTAGGCCAAAGGAGCTCCAGGAGCTGCGGGAATCTTCAAGCAAGTTCTATTATGTCGACTTCGTGAGCGCGGCTGCTGGAGTGAAGATAAGCGGCAGCGGATTTGATGACGCTCTGCCCGGATCGCTAATCATATCGACAAAGAGCCCGACCTACGAACAGGACATAAAGTCCGAGCTCCAGGAGGTCTTCACCACGGACAAGACGGGAGTGATACTCAAGGCTGACACTATAGGAAGCATAGAGGCGATATCCAAGCTGCTAGGAAGCATAGACGTCAAGATAAGCAAGAAGAGCCTTGGGAAGATAACAAAAAGAGACGTTCTTGACGCATTTTCAATGAGAGCCACCGATGCGCACAATGCAGTAATACTCGCATTCAATGTCGGGATCGAGGATGAGGCGGTGCAGGAGAGCCAGGCGACAGGAATAAGCGTACTCAGGGCAGACATAATATACAAGCTAATAGACGATTACAAGGAATGGATAGCCGATGAGAAGAAGAGGGAGAAGGATCTGCTCGAGAAGACGCTTGCATTCCCCGGAAAGATACACATACTGCCCAATTCAGCGTTCAGGATATCCCATCCGGCAGTATTCGGCATAGAGGTGCTATCCGGAAGACTCAAGCCGGGATATATGATGATGAAGGAGAATGGGGAGATGGTGGGAAAGATAAAGGAGATCCAGGACAACGGTGTTGGAAAACAGGAGGCGAAGAAGGGAGACAACGTTGCAGTATCGATAGACGGGATAACGTTCGGAAGGCAGATACACGATGACGACATACTTTATACCTATATAAGCAGCGATGAGATACGTGCATTGAAGTTCAGGCATGCAGACCTTCTTGGCGAGGATGACAAGGCCATGCTCGAGGTTCTTGCGCAGATAAACAGGGACTCGAAGAACGAGAAGTGATCCTTTGGAGAAAGTAGACATAGACGGAAACATGATAGAGGTCGAGTATGTCAAGAAGCCATGGATAAGAAACAGCTATCTCAAGTTCAGCGACAACAGGCTGGTGGTGGTATCCAAAAGCGAGAGGACGATGCAGAAGATGATAGTAGAGCACAGGTCGTGGATATCGAAGCATTATAAGCAGATAATGAACTCTGTGCGGCTTTTCGATTCCGGATCGATATTCTATGGGTCGAGGAAGTATAATGTGGGATACGTAAACTCCAAGGCAAGACCAAGAGCTGACATCCTAGGAGAAGATCTAATAATATACGCAAATAGCAAGGAGGCTGCGGAGCGTTTTGTTGACCGCATGATAAGAGACGATACGGAGAGGTTTGCGGGAGAGATGGCCATTGCGAAGGCCGCGCAGATAGGCGCGAGCGTTGGAGAGGTCAAGGTGCGCAGATACAGGAAGTGGGGCGTCTGCAAGAATGATAGGACAATATCATTCAATTACTGCATATCAATGCTGCCCAAGGAGCTGCAGGACTATGTAGTCTCGCACGAAGTAGCGCATCTCAAGGAGATGAATCATTCGGGACGTTTTTGGGACGTAGTCTCGATACTATGCCCCGAATATAAGAGGTTTAGGCGCGAGCTAAAGAGATACGACAGCGTTAGAAGGAGAATTTACGCTGTTTGAATCCGGTGCTGTTTGCCTGCGAGGATTTTTCGGCAAAGGAGATGTAGAAGAGTACGGCTGCAATCGTCTTTGCATCGATTATGCTGTTCTTTCTTATCATGTCGACCAGTCTGGACAGCTTTATCTTTCTTATTTCTATTACCTCATCGGCGTCCATATGGGTTGATGTCTTCCTTAAGCTGCTTGCGACGTAGAAGGACGAGAATTCGGTCCTTATTCCGGGAGAGGGGTATGCGGAAAACAGCGGCTTGAGCTTTGCTGCTCTGTATCCGGTCTCCTCCTCAAGCTCTCTTCTTGCAGTATTTATTGGACTTTCACCATCATCCATGTGACCGGCAGGGATTTCATAAAGATAGCGCCCTATTGCTGGGCGGTATTGGCGCTCCAGGATTACTCTGCCGTCATCAAGAATTGGTAGTATCACTACGGAATTGGAACTCTTTACCCTATAGAATACCGCTCTCCGCTTGCCGATGCTCAGATTAAGCCTCTGCAGATCGAAGAACCTGGACCTAAAGAGCGTCTCCTTTATTCTAGTGCTTATCCTTTTCCTGTTCAATTTGCGCTGCGTGGGCTTCATTTCTTATCGCCTATAAGTCCCCTGAGCTCCTCTCCGTCTACATTAAGCCTGTGCTTTGACATTATCTCGCGCATCGCATCTGCGCCGTTCTTCCTTGCGCGCGCAACCATATCCTTTAGCTTTGCGCCGGAGATCCTTTCGAGTTCATTGGACTTTACTATCCTTTCGACATCCGAGGCGGACTTTGGCGAGTATTTTATTATCTCGCCTATGGCGGCCTTTGTTATCTCGCCTTCCGAATATCTCTTGAAGATATTTACAAATGTATCTCTGTCGAGTTCGGCGCTTATTCCAGAGCGCTCGAGCTCCCTTACCTTTTCGAGCAGAGTCGCAGCTACCACAAGATTGACTCCCTTTACGCGCCCAGTTATGTATTCGTAAAGCATGAGCTTAGTGGATGACGCCATCTGCTCCGCTATCTGTGGATTGTTTAGCTCTTTTTCCAATTTCCTTATCCTCTCCTGCATGTAAACTGTGCCTTTCTTTACAGCTTCATAGAATTGCGAAGTAATCTCTATGGGCTCGGAATCTGTTTCTGGATACATCCTGGATCCTCCTGGAAGCGGCCTCATAAAACGCGTGTTTCCCTTCTTCGCATCTGCCACTGCGCGAGTCTCAGGTGGCACCTCTGCCATGGCCATCCTCGCCCTGTCAATGGCATGCGCCATCGCCTTGGAGCATGACTGCCTGTCTGCTGCTATAAGTATAAATGCGTCATCTGAATTGGCGCCAAGGGCTTGCCGTATCTGCATCACTGTATCCTCGCTTAGCTCGTACTTTCCAAGGTCTTCGTCGCTGTGTATTATCCCCCTTACTCCGGCCATCTTTGCGTAGTCGCTAACCTCACTGCCAAGCCTCCTGTCAGGATTAATCTCCATCCCAAGGAATCCGGAAAAGCCTTTTAATCTTGCTCCTAGGACAACTCCGCCTTTTGACAAAGCGTCTCTTACTATCTTGCCGTCATGATGCTTGAGTATTTCCGTAAGGTCAATAGATTTTCCGTCGACTTGCGCATGCCTCTCGATAAGGCGTTTCTTAATATCTATTAAGCGGAGCTGGCGCTCTATCTCATTCTCTATGAACAGATCTACTGAGTCGATCTCCTGCAGGCCTTTTATCTCGACCCTAGTGCCTCCGGCTATTGAGACGTTGACATCCTGCCTTATGGTGCCTATTCCTCTCTGCACTTCAGACACTGCAGTGTCGCCTTCTTTTTTTCCAGTAAGCCTTAGCAATAGGCCTATCTTTAGCGCGGCTTCCTTGGCTTCCTGCGGACTCGATATGCTCGGATCGGTATCTATCTCTATTAATGGTATGCCTATCCTGTCTATGTTGTATGTCACAGTGTCATCCTTGGTCGAGACTATGCCGCTTGATTCCTCCTCTAGGAATATGGAGGTAATTGGTATTCCTCTCTTGCCAATCTCAAGTGTCCCGTCGTATGCGACCATCATGCTCCTTTGGAATGCGCTTGGATCGCTTCCATCGACCACTTCCTTCCTCATCGGCTCTATCTCATCAGGTATCTTTGCATTGAATGCTGAAGCGAATCTAAGTGCAGCCTCAACTGCGTGCATGTTGACATGGTGTGGCGGCTCCTCATCCACATCAACAAGGCATGAGCTCCTCTTGAATATGTTGTAAACAAAACTCCTGTTCCTGCTGCTCTCAAAACTAGTCGATCGGTCCATAGCCCCTAGCTCGCCCACCACCGCGCGCTGGCGCCTCTCTACGCTCCCTATGACCCTATCTCCAGACGAATCGGTGCTGCACTCGCAAAAGAGCTTGTGCTCTGTCGATAGTCTTTGATGTATCTCAAGCCCGCATCTAAATCCTATGCTCTTGTAGTAGTCCTTATCGTGCAAAAAATCACTCCGTTGGGAAGTCGAACTCTGTCCTGTGCGTTATCTCTCCGGCAATGTCCTTGTTTAGCATATCCCTTGCCTTCTCCTTCCCATAATTCCCAAGTAAGAAACCGAGCTTTACATATGCAACTTCAGGAAGCATGTCCTCACAGTGTATCGCTCCGGCGTCCTCAAGGAGCCTAAGGTTACGATAGACTGTGCCGCTTACCCTGCCATAGAGGCACTGGGAGGTTGCTCCTATTATCATTCCGGAGTCTGTGGCCTTCTTTACATTAGAAAGCCACGAGTACTCCTTCTTCTCGGTCTGAGAAGGCACATGGCCAAGACCCGTGCCCTCTATTATCAGGCCCTTGTAGCCCTTGGACAGGTAGTATTCTATTATTTCAGGATCTGAATTTGGATAGGCCTTGACAAGCGCGACCTTTGGCTCGTATCCGATCTGCGCAGATACTTTCTGCTTATGGCCTTCGCTCACCTTTCGATAATCGCTCAGATAGGTTATCTTGCCTTTCTGGTCAACGCTGCATATTGGAAGGTTGTTTATTGGCTTGAATGCGTCACGCCTTGAGGTGTGCATCTTCCTCGCCTTGGTTCCCCTTATGAATATGTTGGTATTGTCCGAGCTGCTGCCGTGCATGCATATGCCGACCTCAGCAACATCGCTCTTCATTGCCATCTGCGCAGAGCAGATCAAGTTCATGAAAGCATCGCTAGACCCCCGATCGCTGCTCCTTTGGGATCCTGTCATCACCACTGGCGCATTGAGATCCTTTAACATGAAGCTCAGCGCCGCGGAGGTATAGTGCATGGTGTCAGTTCCGTGCGTTATGACTACGCCCTTTGCTCCGTTGTTGAGCGCCTTTGCGGTCGCCTCAGCCATCTTGATCCATGCATGATACGACATGTCCTCGCTTGCAACGCTCATGAGCTCGTTTATTTCTATGTTCGCTATCTGGTCAAGCTCTGGTACATCATGCAGGAGCTCCTCGGGCTTGGTAAGCATGTAGACGCCTCCGGAGACATAGTCGACCTTGCTGCCTATCGTTCCGCCAGTGTAGATCATTGCCATTTTGCCAAGTGACGGATTGGGTCGTGACTCCTTCTTGGGAAATGAGAAGTTGTGGGATGTGCTCTCCGAGACCTTCTCGACCTTAATTGAGTTGGAGTATTTTATTCCGATATTGTATCCGTCCTTCCTCTTTATCACAATTATGTCGCTACCGCCCGCCTCGGTCCTTGGCATGAGTATGCCCTGCTGCAGATCAGAATCAGAGCGTATGAGTATTGTATCTCCAACCTTTATCCCAAGCCTTGAGAATACCTCCTGGAGCTCTTTTGAATACATGATTAGATTAGGTGGGGCAGGATTTTTATATGCTTTACATCATAGTTTAACTTATGCCAAACACATACCTGACAGTCATAGTGCCTTCGGCAATTGCTTTCATTGCCACAATAATAGGCACGCGCTTTCTAATGTCATATTTCTATGGCGCAGGAATAATCGCTGAAGACAGGAACAAGGCAAGATCGGTAAAGATACCTAGCAGCGGGGGTCTTGCGGTCGCATTCGGAATAATGGTCGGCATACTGACATATACGTTTGGTGGCAGCTTCGGAATCTTCAATCCGCTGCTTAGCATATCAAAGCTCCTTGCCGTGGCGCTTTCGATCGTACTAATAGCCATGGTCGGCTTCCTTGATGACATAAATGTTAAGGCGCAGCGAGTGGCGACAACGGACCTAAAGGACATACGCAAGGGGCTTGAGCAGTGGCAAAAGCCGCTATTGACATTCCTTGGCGCGCTTCCGCTCATGGCGATAAACGCAGGAGTAAACTACATCAACATACCACTACTAGGGCAGATTCAGCTCGGACTTATTTATCCGCTCATAATCATACCGCTAGCAGTCATATTCGTCTCTAACGCATTCAATCTCCTTGGGGGATTCGACGGCCTTCAACCTGGGATGGGAACAATAGCGAGCATGGGACTGGTTGTCTACTCTTTAGTCTTCGGCAACTATCTTGGGCTATTCCTTTCTGCGCTGCTATTTGCTTCGACGCTAGCCTTTCTTCCATTCAACATGTACAAGGCAAGGATAATACCTGGAGATAGCTTCACGTATCTCTTCGGAGGAAGCATCGCAGCGATAACGATAATGGGAAATGCCGAGGCCTTCGGGATAATAATATTCATGCCATGGATAATCGAGTTCCTGCTCCACCTAAGGCGAGGATTCAAGGTTAGCGACCTTGGGATAAGGCAACGGGACGGCACATTCAAGGCGCCGTACGGCGACAAGATATATAGCCTTACGCATCTGGTAATGAACTACGCAAAAGGAAGAGCTACAGAAAAGCAAGTGACCCGTTACTTGATGTTTGTTGAACTTGGCTTTGTTGTGCTTGCGCTGCTGCTAAGATCATACGGCTTCTTGTAAGAAAGCTCGCGGCTATCGGTATCCTTTGTGAGCAGAACGTCAGCAGTCCTTATCAGCTTCTTCCTACCCGCATGCTCTGCATACCTTATCGCCTTCTTTGTAATAGTGTTTGCCAGGCGCTCTATCTCCCTTTCCAGATCCCTGACCGCATCCTCGGTTACCTTCTCAGCTCCGGCATCCCTGATAAACTGCTCAATCTCGTATAGGCTAAATACCCTTTTCTCTGTCATAAAATCCCCAGTAAACAGAAGTCAATACTGATTAAATACCAAGCTTTAAAAGGATATAGAAATTGGCACGAATAGTGGAAGATTTAGTTCAGATTTTGTAGCGCAGTATTGCCCCTATGCCCTTGAAGCCCATGAGAAACTCCCTCCCGTAAGAGCTCTCGCTTGAGACGAAGACGGTATCGGCGCCGTTCTTGTCTGCATAGCCTATGAGCTCCTCTATCATGTCCTTATCGCCTGCGATCTCGAGCGTTCCGCCGTCCTCAGCGTGCTTGGCCTCTATGTGACCGCCGTACTCTATCTTTGTAAATATCGAGTTGTCGGAATTGCACTTGTACTTGATCTCGTGGATCTCGAGATCCTCGTTTATTATTAGGGTACTGACCTGATTGGCCGCAAGCGCATGATGCGTCTCTTCGTATCCATAGACTGCCAGACCCTTCCTTGATATCTCCTGCATGAACCGCTCTATCACCTTCCTCTCCTGGAAAGCCTCCTGCTCCTTGAGCAGGTCTGCGGCCTTCTCTATCATCTCGTGAAGCCCGAACTCGTCAGTGTATCCGGTATCATAGGTCCCTAAGACCTTTATCTGGTAGTTGAGGGTGTTCTGCTTCAGGAATGATTCCTTTGATGGGCCTGGCCCGCCGACTATCAGCCCCTTTATCTTGAACCCTGACGATGTGAATGTAGTATTTAGTATTTCCGAGATCCTTGTGTGGTATTCGCCGATTGTCTCCTCCCTCTGCCTGACGAACCTTGCCTGCGACTGCCCGCCCTTTCCCACCTTGGCATGCACCATGGAGTTGAGCCTTTTTATTATCTGTATGTGTGAGCCCTTGAGGGTAGCTATCGTAGCCTCCCTTCCGTCCATTACGAGCAGCGCGTAAGTGTCCTTAGAGCCCACTATCTCCTCTATCGGATCCAGAAGGAAGGTAGACTCGCACCTGTAGATGTTGACCTTCAATGGAATGGAGGGCTCCATGGAGAAGAGTTCTATGTCCACCTTTCCAGAGTTTGTTGAGACGTTTCCGCAGAATACTGCAAGGCCGTTCTTTGGAGTTTCTCTATAGAGCTTAAGGTACTGCATTATCTTCTCGAGGGCGCTCTGCACGTTGTTGCGCACAGATTTCGACTTTATGTTTGATGATTGGCTGTGCTCCTCCCTTAGCTTTGCGGTCTCTTCGGATAGCGGATAGCCTGCAGGGATGTAGACGCTGATAAGCTCCGTGCCGTAGCCACGTATTCCCTTGAGACGCTTTATCTCCCTAAGTATGTTGTATTCATTCTTCATCTGGTCCACTTATCGATTATTCTTTAGTCCCCAAATCATATTTAATTCTCCGCAGGACTGCGTGTATGCTCTCATTTCTACGCCGTCCAGTCATGTCCACCATTATTGCCTTCATCCCAAGCTTTCTTGCGGCAGATACGTTCCTCTCCTTGTCATCGAGGAAGAGCGCCTCGCGAGGCTTGATTCCTGTGCACTTGAACATCAACCGAAATGCGGCAGGCTCTGGCTTGAGCTTGTTATCTATCCGTTCAGCATAAACAAGATATCTCTTTTTTATTATTTTTGATACGCCAAGTTTCCGAACAGCATTCTGTGCCCAGACCTTTCTGCTGTTGGTGAATATGGCTATTTTGTAATGCTTGGCCAGGTCTTTGAGCAGTGAGACAAGGACCCTGTCCCTCTTCATCCCGAACTTTGACGGATCCTGATTGTGCGCATAGTACTCCAGTCCATGAAGGCTTATTGGATACTTCTTGCAGAGTTCCCTTATTGCCATCGATACGCTGCCTCTCGCCATCTTCTCCTCTGTCACGCGAAGATCTGTCCTTGATATCGTATCGATCAAGTGCCTGCTCCGCAGGTACTTGTAAACGCGCATCTTGCTGCTCCTGCTGGCCTTTAACTCTATGCTCTTTGGATAGAGCGTCCCGTCAAGATCTAAAACTAGGGCTTTTATCATCTAATGCGCCTTTGCTAAGCAATCCTGCTCTTGCCCAGATATGGAATCAGGGCCTCTGGGACGGTTATGGAGCCGTCATCGTTGAGGTAGTTCTCCACTATAGCGACCATTGTCCTGTTTGTGGCTATCGCAGTTGAATTTAGCGTGTGCACGTACCTCCTCTCCGATCCCTCGTCGTACTTTATGTCGAGCCTCATTGACTGCCAGTCTGTGCAGTTGGAGCATGACACCATCTCGCGGTACATGCCCTGCGCGGGCATGTAGGCCTCTAGGTCATACTTCTTCGCCGCCACAATACCTATGTCTCCGGTGCATATGTTTACTATATGGTATGGGAGCTGCAACTTCTTGTAAAGATCCTCTGCATTGGCTATAAGCTCGTCGAATATCTTCCATGAATCCGGCTGCGTGGAAAAGACGAACTGCTCGACCTTGTAGAACTGATGAACCCTGAATATGCCCTTAGTGTCTTTCCCGTGTGCGCCTGCCTCTCGCCTAAAGCACGGGCTGAAGCCGATGTACTTCTTCGGAAGGTCCTTTGGCGAAAACACCTGTCCTGCATGCATTGCGGCTATTGGATGCTCCGATGTGCCTATCATGAAGAGCTCCTCATCTATGTGCTCTGATTCTTTTTTCTCCTGTGCCTCCTTAGACTCCGCCGCTTTGTAGAGCATATCCTCAAAGTCCCCAAGCGCGGTCACTCCCTTGTAGTACTCGCGCTTCATCATCATTGGAGGCGCAACAAGCGTGTATCCCTTGCTAGTGAGCTCCTTTATAGAAAACTGGATAAGCGCCTGCTCGAGGAGCGCAAGTCCTCCCTTGAGATAGAAGAACCGGGATCCTGCGACCTTGGCGGCCTGCTCTATGTCAAGGAGCCCTAGCCTAGTAAGCGCCTCTTCGTGTCCCATCGCCGGCTTCTTGTCAGGAATCTTTCCATAGGCCCTTATCTCCTTGTTCTCGCTATCGTCCTTTCCGTACGGCACCGATTCATGAAGTATGTTAGGCATGTTCCAGAGCAGCTCATCTACCCGGTTCTGGTGCTGTGGGAGCTGCTGCTCTATCTCGTCTATCCTTGTTTTGATCTTCGCTAGCTGTGCGGTCTTTGCAACGTCGACCTCCTTTCCTGACTTCTTTAGCTGCGCAACCTCGAGACTTCCCTTGTTCCTCTGCGCCCGAAGCTGCTGGGCTTCGGCGCTTATCTTCTTTATCTCCTCGTCAAGCTTGAGTATCTCATCTACGGGATAATCGCTCTTCCTGACTACCATCGACTTGCGTATGGCCTCGATGTTCTCCCGCACGTATCTTGTATTTATCATCAATTTGCACCGTTGTTTTGCGCTTATATTACTAGGCCCCTGTGCGTATTTATATATTTTGACAGAACACTCTATGCTTATGCAGGGGTGGCAGAGCTTGGCCAAATGCGACGGGCTTAGGACCCGTTTCCTTTGTGGATGCAAGAGTTCAAATCTCTTCCCCTGCAACTTTTTAGACGAAATAGGAAATGAATAAAAGGCTATGGTGAGAAGTATTCTTAGCTATTGCTTATGGGGATTTCTTGGAGCTGCTAGATCAACAATGGACGGAGAAGTACAGGCCCGCAAAGCTTGATGACATAATAGGCCAGACGGCGATAGTTGACAGGCTTAGGGCGTTCGTGAAGGAGAAGAGCTTCCCTAGCATGATATTCTCCGGCCCGGCAGGCGTGGGAAAGACCACTTCGGCAGTTGCAATGGCCAAGGAGCTCTACGGAGACTCGATAAACATGGCCTTCCTGGAGCTCAATGCAAGCGACCAGAGGGGAATCGAGATAATAAGGGGAAGGGTCAAGGAGTTCGCAAAGACCATTCCGCTCTCAACAGGCCTTGTGAAGATAATATTTCTCGACGAGGCTGATGCGCTCACTTCGGAGGCGCAGCACGCGCTGAGAAGGACAATGGAGAAGTACTCCGCTACTACAAGATTCATACTCAGCGCCAACTATGCGAGCAAGATAATAGAGCCGATACAGAGTAGGTGCGTGGTTCTCAGGTTCAAGCCCCTGAAAGAGGAGGAGATGCGCAAGTACATAGAGAGGATAGTAAAGGGAGAGGGGCTCGAGATAGACGAGAAGGGCATAGAGTCCCTAATATACGTGAGCGAAGGCGACCTAAGGAAGATAACCAATACAATTCATGGAGCTGCGATACTTAACAAGAACATAACAGACAGATCCATTTACGAGATAGCTTCTAAGGCGAGGCCCAAGGAGGTCACGGCGATGCTCAGGTACGCCCTTGATGGCAACTTTGCAAAGGCTCGCGATGAGCTCAACGTTCTCTTCCTGTCATACGGTATGAGCGGCGAGGACATACTAATCCAGTGCCACAAGGAGGCCCTGAACCTCGATGTAGATGACAAGCTCAAGCTAAAGCTCATAAGCAACATAGGCGACTACAACTTCAGGATAGTCGAAGGGGCGAATGAGCGGATACAGCTTGAGGCGATGCTTGCCAAGCTAGCGCTGCTCGAGAAGTCAAAGTGACTTGTTGAAGATGTTGAAGAGCATCTGGCCTGCCACGAGTTTGACCATTATCATCTCCTGCGCAGCGTCGTGATTCATGACGCTTATCGAATATATGTCCCTTGCAGTAGTGACGCTTACATTTGCAAAGGCATGACCCCCTGATCCTTTTATGACATATGCATCGTCGAGTCTGGAGCCGGTTTCGGCTATGAAGCCTATTATGTTATCGCGCCTGTCAAGGAGGCTCAAGTTCATCTTGTCCGAGTTAATTGACTGCGCTGACACCGCCATCCTTCCTGTCTCGACGCCGTTTGCCTTGTCATATATTTTTAGTGTGGTCGATGATGCATAGAGAGGCATTCCAGATATCACAAGGGCAGGCTTTGACCAGCTTGTTATGAAACATACTTCACGGCTGTTAGAGTCGATTATCGCATATCCATCGGGCATAAGCTCGCTCTTTTTTATAATGGCGAGAGTCTTCCCGTCCCTATCCGTGAATAGTATTCCTTCACTGTTGAACCTTGCTAGGTAGTCTGGCTGATTCTCCGATTCTGGCATGATTATGCGCCTTTGATATGCAATTATTTCTGTTGAAACTATTTAATATTCTTGCCCTCAATTATTAATTCATGGAGGACAAAAGTGAGGCAGTAGAGATAGCAAAACTGGCTTCGGATTTGGTAAGGATACCTTCAGTATCTGGAAATACCGAGAAAGTAGCAGAGGTTGCGGATTTTATCGCTGAATGGATGAAGAAGAATGGAATCTCCGCAGAGATAGTTAACTTTGAGAAAAACGCGCCTGTTGTTATATCCCAGGTAGGCAAGGGCAAGAAGACAATACTGCTTAATGGCCACATGGACGTAGTCCCTGAAGGCGACAGCAGGATGTGGCGTGCAGATCCATATTCAGGAAAGCTGGATGGGAAGGGGCTCTACGGGCGTGGCGCTGCCGACATGAAAGGAGGACTGGCCACAATGATGCACGTCTTTGCAGAGATTGCAGACAGGACAGACCATAAAGTGATGTTCACAGCGGTTCCTGACGAGGAGATAGGGGGAGAAAAAGGCGCTAGGCACCTGGCCGACAGGTATGCGCCGGATCTGGTACTCCTTGGCGAGCCAAGCAAATCCGAGATGATAGGGCTTGGGGAGAAGGGCCTGCTTCAGATAAAGTTGATAGGCGAAGGAAGGACCGCGCATGCTAGTCTGCCGTCGCTGGGAAAAAATGCAATAATGAAGGTTGTTAGGGATATTGAGCGGCTCTCAGAAATAAGCAATGTTAGGATAAATGCGCCCAAGGAGGTAAGACCACTGCTTCAAGAAGGAGTGCGCAGGCTTGGCAAGGACGTAGGGACCATCACCTTCAATCCTGGAACCATAAATGGAGGCTTGAAGCCAAATGTGGTCCCTGATCACTGCGAGGTTGGTATTGACATGCGACTCCCGCCTGGAATAACCATAAAGAAGGCCATTTCAATTGCGCGATCATTGATTAAGGAGACGAAGATACAAATTGATAGCACATCTGAGCCAAATGTGACTAGTCCTTCTGTTAAGGAGGTTGCAAGGTTCATAAGGACTGCAAAAGAGCATTCTCCAAATGCCAGAGCCGTGATAAAGAACGGGGCGACTGATGGATGCTACTTCAGGTATAAGGGAGTTCCGGTGGTTGGATTCGGTCCAGGAAGCAACGAGTTGACACACTCATACAATGAATACGTCTCGCTAAGGGAGATAGATATTGCGCATAAAGTATATCGCAACTTCCTTCTTGGATAAGCAGGTATGGACTCCGCGGGATTCGAACCCGCAACCTTCCGCATGCAAAGCGGACGCGCTACCGTTGCGCCAGGAGCCCACAGATTTACTTATCAACTCTATCAGGTTAAAATACGTTCCGTTATATATGCGTAAAAACAGGCGGATAAATAGGTTTAAATAGTTTTCTAATAAAACGTTGCTTAAGGTATTGGTTGATAAAAATGGCCAAAGAAGACTTTGACGAAGATGATTCTGCAGACGAAGAAGATAGCGACGACTTCGACGAAGAGGAATTTGACGACGAAGACGATGACTTCGAAGAATGATCTGCAAATTGCAGGTCATTCTCCAATTTTAAATCTTTGATTCAAATTTTTGAATCTACTGTTTTTGAGGAGGTTCTTTTGCGCTTGGATTTCCAAAGGCATTAGAAAGATTTTCATTTATATGCTGGATTTCTACCTCCTTTTTCTCTCTATATTCCTTGGCCCCTTCTGGTCCTATTTGTACTACCTCATCTACTGGAGCATGCGTGGTTATGTCCATTGATGGCCCTTTTTCGCCAGGCCTCAACTCATGCTTGAATGCAGCAAGCTTAGCAAGAAGTTCGCCGTATTCATCGCGGTTTATGCCCATAGCTGCAAGTACAAATTGCAGCTGCTCGCCCATTGTATTTTCAAATTCTTTGAGCAGGGTTCCGGCGTCGTCTCCGACCTTGGGATCATGCACGGTGTCCTTTATGTCTTCCCTTACATTACGGATATAGGACAGGTTGTGATCGTATACGCATGATTTCCAGCCGTCTGGCCGTTTCTTGTAGATTTTTGATGCTTCGTCTTTTATCATCTTGTTTAACGCTTTGAGCGATATTTTGCTATTTTTGCCGATCTCGTCCTCGTATTTAATTATCAGGCTTGCAGCTATCCTCGCATTCTTGTTTATCTCATTCTCAAGGTTCCTGAACTCCTTAGATTTACTCTGCCCTTTTTCTTCTAGATTTAGAAGCGTAGCCAACCCATCTTTTACCATATTTTGATGACTCTCTATTAGGGATATCGCAGTAGGCGCTGCTGCGAGATGAACAATCGGGTCCTGGACTTTGACATTTATAACAGAACTCTTTTCCTTGGTTTGATTGGCGGCTAGCATAGTTACCATCTGTAATAAGATTATTGGTTTTCTGGTATTTAAATACGCTGTTTTTCTAGTTTTTTATGCCGTTTTGCCTGACTCTTGCCCTGAAGCCGACCATAGGCTATGACTACTACCGCAGCAATAGCAATGAAGATCGGAAGGTAGTAGAGTTGACCAAGGCCCAGAAGGAACGAACCTATCTGGACGGATTCGCTTGCCTGCGTAGGCGTCCATACATAATTTGCAGTGGCAAAAGACTCGTACTGGTTTGATGACGGATCTGCAGCGATTGAAAGCGGGGATTGGTGCGCAAATATCGGCTCCGGGGTTGGGGATCCGTAGAACTGGGCGGTGATTGTCGGACTTCCTGCTCCGCACGCAACTATGTTTGCAGAAAACTGGCCTTGGCTGTTAGTCTGATATATCCCTATCAAGCCCAATTGCGATGTGCATACGCCTGTGCCATTGTAAAATACCTCTTGGCAGAATTGAGGTTTGCCTTGGGCGTTCTGCGGACAGAGGTTGGTCATTCCGTATGGATTGTTTGAGTATATGTTGCAAATCGTATAGATCTGGTTCTCCGGGGTGAGCAGGCTGTTTGACGGAGGTGGGCATACGCCTAACGAGTTGTATTCTGGGCTATAAGTCACTATGTTTGCACTTATGTAAGGGGATCCGTCTGGGAATAGCCCGTTATTGAGATTGCATCCGGTGCCGCCGCACGCAGAACTGCTCCTTCCTCCAGGTATAATCGGATTAGGATTGTATTGTAGCCCATTCCAGACAGGGTTGGCCAGGGTGCATGACTGCGGCTGCGTTACATTGCTATATGTGCAGGTTGCAGCATCGACAGGATCGTCAATGGCATTGTATCCTATGGTGTTTAGATTCCTGCCATAGTATAGGTAGATGTATCCATTGCGTAGGGGCACAGTATTTGTAGTTAGGGGAGGCGTCCAAGTCGCATTTCCAGTTATAGATAGCTCAGTCTGATTCACATTTACAGCGTTGACTGAAGGGATAACTTGCAGGTTTATCTGCGTCATATTGGCTATGTCTGCATCAAGAGGCATGTATATTGTGTTGTTGAAGCGATCATTGTAGACGAATATTAGCCTGTGATAGCCGTATGGCGTCTCTTGGCTGCCAGTGAATGAATTTGCAAATTTTAGATATTGGTAGTAATTGTTTACAGGAAGCTTGAACCAGTTGAACAGCACTAAGAGTATTGGTGTTGACTGTGATATTGAGAGTTGATTGTTTACCTGATATATGTTCTGTGAATCTGCCATTGGTGCCGCCGTGCCTGGCCCGTAAGACGTTTGCTGGTCTGCGACAAACATCTGATATCCTGGCAGGTTCCCCTGCGAATACGTTACTGAGTTGTAGACATACATATTTATGGAATTGACTATCTGCTGACTGTTAGTCTGCGATGAGATTGTCGAGTTTATGTATACTTTTCCGAATAGGCGATTTGTTAGGAGGTTGTAGATCAGAGTGCTTGGGATTATTATGGAGCTTAAGTTAGCTTGATAGTAGTAGGTCGCATTTATGCCAGAGCGCTCATACGAGGTTCCGCTCTCAACATTTGCCTGTGCCGGATTTGACTGCTGTGGATCAGAAGCAGAATCGGTGTATAAAGTATCCTGGCTTATTTGCGGCGATTCGAGCGCCTTTAGAGAGGCATCGCTGCACAGTGCGTTGTTTGAGGCACTTCCCTGTATGTTGCTTACGTGCCAGTTTTTCTGATAGTCGAAGTAAAATGGAAGCACGGTGTATCCGGATATTATGCTGTTTAATGTAGTTGATTGCAATGCACCTATTGAACCGATCTGATCAAGACCAGGTAAGGATACCTGATTGACCGCGCTGCCGCTGTTGGATAGAGCCGTATTTGCAGATGAAACCAATGAACATGGCTGCGAGATGGAGCCGCTACAGGTTCCGACCGATGAGCTCAGGCCGCCTCCTGGTCCATTGGACAGTGAAGTGGAGAATATGGTATCAAGTGCTATGGTCTGAAATCCTCCTATATTTTCCGTTATCTGGAATGGATTTGATGCAAGGTATATCGGTGCCTGGAAGTAATCAAGTAGTGTATGATAGCTGCACGCGGCGGATGGGCTTCCCCCTCCAGCAACATAATTGGAATCATATACGCCATTGGTGGTGCTTTTGTAGTTTATTCTTCCCACCATGCAGCTCCAGTCAGTATTCTTCCTAAATGAAGGATTATTGAGGCCACCTATCTGTTTGGTGTAATTCTGCGGATTAATGTGGGCAAATATAAGCTCATCGTATGTATTTGGCAGGTGATAGTTAGAGGTGCTTGGCTCGCCCGGCACGAATATGCTTACAGTGTTATTAAAGTTAATTGACATTGTAGCATTGTATGCCTGTGCCATTCCGCAGCCAGATAACTGGCCGGCGCCTGCTTTTATGCAAAAGTCTGTTGCAAGAAGCGGACCTATTGGAAGGAGGCTTCCCTTGTAGTATGTGCTTGGCTGATAGCATGGGGCGATATTTGATCCTGCTGGAGGCGTAGGGGATCCACCACATAGATCCAGGGTCTCCGAGCTTGCAAAACCGTTTGGACCAGGAGGTACTATAAGATTTGGTATTATTTGGGTTCCTGGCGGTGTTATTCCTTGGGCTATAAGCATTGGCGCAGTGGCTGATTCTTCTTGAACGTTGCTTGACACGTTTGCGCTTATTATCCATCCGAATGGAGGATAGAACGAGTTTACTGATTGCTTGACCGGAACCATGCTTGAGCATTTGGAATCTGCGCACGCCCATAAGTCATTGTAGAAGGTCGGATTGGCAGGCAGGTCTACCCCAGTAGTATTTATAATTCTCATGACGAGCATGCCAAACTTTATACCGCCGACCTCACCGGTGCTTGTGAGGCTCAACGATGAACAATATGCCTTAAATAGGGGTATCTGGATAGAATTTGTACATCCCTCCCCAGTTATTCCTTCCCAATAGTCAAGCACGTATAGATAGCCGTTTAGGTCCTCTATTGAAAGTGTATGATGATAATTGCTATTTCTATTGCTCTGAGGATAGGTCGCCTTGTCGAGCATATCGAAGGTGTTTACACAGCCATTGCAATTTGGATTTGAAAAAGCATAATTTTCCTGTGCTATTATATTCTTCATTATGTTATCAGGAGTCGAACATGGCTGCTCGAACTTACCTCCGCATTGCGTCGTGATGTTGTATAATCCGCCATTTGCAAAATAGTCCACTATGTTTGCTGCTGGTGGTGGCGCACCGTTCGGAAGCGGGAAGGATACCGAACCGTAGAGGGCATTGTCATTTACGTAGTTAAGGCTTATTCCGGATTCGAATGCCAAGGTCGATCCGTCGAAAGTAGGAATTATTCCTGAAAGAGGATTTCCAAGATATACCTGTGATCCTGTTGGAGAAACGGCTATTTCTGGCCATTTGTCAGTAGAACAGGGGTTATTGGAGACTGACGGACAGGAGATTATATTTCCAGTTACTGATAACGGACCATTACCCACAACATTGGCTATGCGTATCACCCAGTTGTTTCCAAGCCCAGAATCATAGCCTGAAATGTAAACGTCCCCATATGAATCGGATGTGACATTGTACTCTACAAACTGCGAAGCGGAGAATGTTCCTGAAGACCTCCTTTGTGGATTTTGCTGGTAATAATTATTGTCCCAAGTGGCCACAGGTGAAAGATATACCGAACTTGGGATCGCATTTATCGCGTATACGTTCTGCTCTTGCAGATCCTGCACGTTGGTCCAATAGTTCTTCCATATTGTCTGGAATTCAGCATTTGTTGATACGGAAGGAGTTACCGAGTTTGGAGGATACAGTGATGTGTTGTAATAACCCTGAGGTATAACCCTTAGCACATATAGGTTTATCCCGCTGTTCATAACGGCGTTTTCATATTGCTGCTGAGCTGGAGATAGAGATTGCGACGGTGCTATCGGGGCGCCGGTATACGAACCTGCATTTGGATCTGATGCGAGAGCAAATAAGTATCCGTTTGGAGTGCCAGATATTGACATGGGTTGCAAAGTGGTGGCAAAAGTGGCTGATGAAGAAGACCCCCCGCTTCCGCCTCCTCCGCCTCCGCTTCCGGAGGATCCCCAATTCCATTTCAATTCATTCATTCCGCTTGGGCAGTTGTCCCCACTATATGAAGTCGGCATGAAATAGCAGTATACCGCAGCAGTTAGTGGAGGGTTGACGTCCCT
>DAIDLJ010000018.1 GCA_027449585.1 Microcaldota archaeon
ACCATCATAAGGTCAATCGAGCCGCTAACAGGAAGAACATGGATCACACAAGAAAAATTGCAAATTTTAGTGACATTTTTAATATTGATAACAAAATACAATAATTTTTCAATAGGATATCTGGAAAATTTAACCTATCCCTATTTTGTAGAAGGTAACCAGCCAAAGCCAAACGGATACTACGATGGCCATTTTTATTCCGGATATGAACGATACATCTATACAAATTATAGCACGCCAAATGGCACAGTTGCTGTACTTAACGCTGAAGAGCTTATAAGTCCAAATTATTATACAAATCCAGCATATGTGTTTACCTATAGTGTAACTTCAATAAATGGGAAATATATCCAATGTTTTAGATTAAATTCAAGTTCAGATATAAATTGCTTTTCATCTGTAAATGACACACAACTTGGACTTAATAGCAGCAGCGTCTTACCATTTGTGCATAATCTTTTCAGTGGTTTAACCTATGTTACAGCATCTGGAACTAGTGTATTCGGAGACCTTTCTACTACAAATGCCACACTTTCAAACTCAAGTTTTGATAATCAGACATGCAAAGCAACCACCTCCGCGGTCTATGACCCTTCCTATCCTTCTATAAAAGGCAAAATGTATAGCTGTATTTCGGATAAATTTGGGGTCCCATTGATTATGGTACTTTCAATCAACGATCCTTATTATGGCTATTCAAATGACAACATTACTTTTAACCTGTCCGAGACATTTATAGAACAAAAAGTAGATTCTAATTACTTTAACATGGTGTATAACAAGACCCAGCTATATCCTGCAAATCTCCTTCAAGCAGGAAATCCCCTATATCCATAGAAGCAGCCGATCTTTATGTCACAAATAATAAATAATGGAAAAAAATACAAAAACCGCAGCAAACAAGGCCAACACAAAATCTACAAATCTCTATCAATAATTTTAGTAATAATTATGATACTTTTTCTGTATCCTTACAAAACCACGTATAATATCCAAAATCAATCAACATACCTGCCAAAGTTTAATAATGCCTCTATAAATATTACATTTAATGTCATTAATGACGAATACTCAGGATCATATGGATTATGGGCTTTAGGCAATTACACAAAAAACATTAGAGCAATGCCGATAGGGAATTACAGTTACTTAGCAAAAGTTACTGAGAATGGAACCTGGCGTACTTTTAACGGGCTCAAAAGTCCTGGCAAAGGTTTAATAGAGCCATCAAACGGCGCCGGCGTATTTCATGAGGTATATTACGCCCAAGTTCCCGGAGACCTAAATTCCACCCTCAAATCCTATGGTTTTATAGGAACCTATAACTTTAATGGATCATATCAAAGACTTCTTGCCGGTGAGGATCCAGCATCACAATTTAATTGGACTACGCGCTATTTTGGCACAGCAAACCCGTACATAAATATACTCAGTATAAATCTGACAATTATGTACCATAACCAGACATACCAGTATCACTATAATCAATCAACAAATAATAGTCAACCAGTATCGACTGGCGACATAATAACCTAAATCTAATCTGGTCGCAAAAACAGTATAGCGCTATCCTTTTAAACTTAACTTGCCTATCATTATTGTGAATTCATACTCATTATTGTAAACCAAGATGACCTGGTGAGAATATGTCTGAATCGAATGCTATAGGGCACGTCCAAGATGCTGAGACAAAAGCAAAAAAGCTTGTCGCTGATGCCGAAAAAAGAAAGGCTGAGAAGGTGCAGAAGGCAAACGAGAAGGCAAGGCAGGTAGTTGAAGAGGCAGAGGCAAAGACAAAGGAGATACGCGAAGATGCTGTAAAGAAGGCCACCGAGCAGGCAGATAAGGAACGCGAAAAGAGCCTCTTTGAAGCCAGTATCTTTGCTAAGAAGATGCAGAAAGAGGAGCTTGGAAAGAACAAGATAAAGGACATCGCTGAGAAGGTTGTAAGGCAGATATTTAGTTGATTTATTTGTTCCATACAGAGCCAATGCAGAAAGTGAGGATAGTCTCACTAGAGCACGACAAGCCTAAGGTTGTTGCTGCGTTGCATATGCTTGGTGCCCTTGACCTGAGGAAGAGCAAGCTTGATATATCTGATGACAGGCCCGACTCACACTCGAGTGAGCTTTCTGATTCTCTGATAAAGGTCACCGGTGCGCTGCAGATGCTAAGCCCACACCCGGTAAAAGCTGAGAGGCATATGCCTGCGGACCACATCGTAAAAGAAGTGTCCAAGACAAGGGTGCTAAACGAGATATACTCTCTTGCAAATGAGCGCAAGCTGATAGAGGACGATCAGAAGGCCATAGGCTATGCGGAGCACATAGCGACCGCGCTCCACGGGATCAGAATGGACTTCGCCAGGACGAAGAGCGATTATCTCTCATACAGGGCCTTTGAAGCAGATTCAAGGAGCGCAAAGCAGGTGGCAAGCGCCATAAGCAGATCAAAGACTGAAGGCGTAGAGCTTAATATCTCCAAATCCGGCAAGAACCAGGAGCTAGTTCTTCTTGTGTACGATAAGAAGGCAAACGTTGATGACCTTCTCAAGGGCATAAAGCTCAATGAGCTTGACCTATCCGCAAAATACCTTGAGGGAAGCCCAGCAGAGGTACTCAAGGCACTTTCATCAAGGAGAAAGACTAACGATAGGCGCCTTTCAGTAATAGCTGCAAGGCTCGCGGGCATAAGCAAGAGCAGCTATTCGCGGCTATCAAACCTCAGGGAGATGCTAGAGATAGAGCTCTCAAGGTCAGAGGTGAGCGGCGGCTTCAAGAGAACAGACAATACCTTCGTAGTGGAGGGATGGGTCCAGAAGGAGCGCGTTGAAGAGCTCAAGGTAAGGATAGCAAACGTGACGCGCAAAAAGGCCTATATTGAAGAGCTTGAAGGCGACGAACTTGCGCCCACTGTAACAAAGAGGCCAAAGTTCCTGCAGCCTTTTGATTATATGGTGAGCTTCTATTCTGTTCAGAGGAGCGATGAGATAGACCCTACATGGATCTTCATACTCCTGTTCCCTATATTCTATGGCCTCATGGTCACAGACGTCGGCTACGGGTTTGCATCGCTTCTGCTTGCAACATACATAACGAAGAAGACCGATCCTGACGGCCTGATGTACAATGCAGCCAAGATCTGGCAGCTTAATTCCTTCGCCGCAATGTTCTTCGGCATCCTATCCAACCAGTACTTCGGATTTCAGCTCGGATATTCGACGCCGTTTAGCTTCGATTGGCTAAAGAATACGCCAGAGATAATAGCAATATCCGTACTGTTCGGCGTATTGCAGGTGGTGATAGGCCTTGTCATAGGGATAATAAACAGCTACAATCACGGTCATAAGAAGATGGCTTACGCAAGATTCACTTCAATACTCGTTGTTCTTCTAGGAACAGTTGCAGTATCGGGAGCATTTTTCGGCGCGTTCAACTCAACAATTACAGATATATCCGCAGCAATCGCTGCAGTATCGCTTATACTTACAATAGTCTTCAGCGGAAGCGAAGCCACCGAAGTTACCAACCTGATAACCCATCCTCTAAGCTACGCAAGGCTTATGGGCTTTGGCCTTGGAAGCGTCATAATTGCGTTTCTTATAGACATGGCATTCACGCCGCATATGAGCAGCGGCATTCTCGTCTTCACGCTTTACCTAGTCATATTTATAGCTTTACACTTCCTTAATATGGTGCTGTCGATATTCGAGGGGATCGTTCAGGGAATACGACTCAATTTCGTTGAGTTCTTCTCGAAGTTCTACATAGGAAATGGGGTAAAATTCAGGCCCTTTAGCTATAGGAGGATTTATACTAAAGAATAAATGGTGAATTATGTGGCAATAGACATGAACGCTGCGATAGCAGCAATAGGTGCCGGAGTTGCAATAGCGGGCGGAGCAATAGGAACCGGAGTGGCGCAGTCTGGAATAGGGAGCGCAGGTCTCGGATTGATAGCCGAGAAGAAGGAGAATCTTGGTATAGTACTCCTCTTCTTCGTCATTCCTGAAACGCTTCTTATATTCGGTTTCGTGATAGCAATCCTGATAATGCTCACCGCAGGCATAGTGTAAGGGGTAAGCATGTCCCTAGATGCTATAAAGAAGAGCATTCTCAGCGATGCGCAGGCCAAGGCCTCTGCAATCGACTCCGAGGCTAGCAGTGAGTCAAAGCGCATAGTAAAGGAGGCAGAGGAGAAGGCAAAAGGCATTCTTTCGCGTGCCGATTTGGAAGCCAAGGCCGAGGCAGATAGGCTTGTAAAAGAGGCCAGGGCTGGAGCTGAGACCGAGGCCAATTCAATGATACTGGAGGCGCGTGGCATTGCAATAGAGCGCGCTCTCAAATCCGTCTCAAGCAATGTAGAGAAGACGATATCTCACGAATACTCCAAGAAGCTCTTCGAGAGCGGGCTTTCTCAGTTCAGGGATGTATCAAATTCCACCCCCAAGGTAATAACTAGCAAGAAGAATGCGAACCTACTCAAGGGAACAAAGTTTGGTGTAGAATACTCGGAGATCGATGGATTCATCTTCTCAACTGACGATGGGAGGATACGGCTAAATGCTTCTGTCGGCAGTGTGGTGGAGAAGAGCCTTGATGGGGCAAGGAAGCTCATATCTAAGGAGTTATTCGGCGAACATGCCACTCCAAAGTCAAGGCCGGCAAGGAAACAGAAATCAACTTCGGCCAAGAGGGGCAAGAGGGGCAAAAAGTGATTCTTTGAAGGCAGGTTATGTTGCTGCAATGCATTACGGCTACTCCAGCGCTAGGGTCAAGGCTATGGAGAGCAGGCTCATAACCAACAAGACCATGCAGGAAATAATGAACGCCAAGGACGCCAGCAGCATACTCTCCATACTCTTTCAGGGAGACTACAAGAAGGAGCTTGAGGAGTTTGGCGGCCTGGAGATAAAGGGAGAGCTTATAGACTTCGCGCTAAGCAAGAATCTTGCCAAGAGCGTAGCCAAGCTCGTGCAGATCTCTCCAACAACCGAAAGGAAACTTGTGCGCTCGATAGTGGGCAAATGGGATCTATACAACGTCAAGATTGCTATAGAGGCTAAAGACAGAAAGTCGAGCTATGATGCCATCGCAAGATACCTAATAGACTATGGCATGTATGATGCGGCATTCGTAAGGGACGTGATGCGCGAGGATTCCATAGAAGGGATGTTCAACAAGTTCATGATAAACTCCCCGTACAGGGATATCCTCAAGGAGTCGCTGGAATCGTACAAGAAGAGCAAGAGCGCCGTCGATGCTGTAGCTGCAATAGACAAAAATTATTACAAGGCGCTTGGAGACGTCATAATAGGCCTAAGGGTCATAGACAACAGCTCCGCCAGGATAATAAAGATGGACATAGACATGAAGAACCTGCTTCTCATGGTAAAGGCAAAGAGGGCGGGATTAAAGTTCTCAGAGATAAGCGGCAGCATAATCGGCAGCGGCAACATGCCTCCAAATGAGCTCGAGCAGATATACAACGGCTCAAAGGACATAGAGTCGATGGTGATGCAGGCAAAGCTCTACGACATGAAGGGCGCAGTTGACGTCTACAAGTCGCAGAAGCTCAAGCAGCTGCTCGTATTTGAGATAGGATTAAGGAATGCGATATTCAACAAGAGCATTAGCCTGCTCAATCACAGCATACTCTCATTCGGCGCGATACTCGCGTACGCCTACATGAAGGAGATAGAGATATTCACTCTTAGGGTGCTGATAAACAGCAAGATGTATGGTCTTAGCAAGGAGGAGACCTCAAGGCTGATAGTATGGAAGAACGCTTAGACAAGGGATACAAGATAGCATACGTGGGCAACAACCTGCTTAGCGTGGGCTTCAAGATCGCCGGGATAACCGAGTCATACGTGGCATCAGACTCTGCGCAGGCGGAGAGCAGGATGAAGGAGCTCACTACAAGAAGCGACATCGGAATAATAATTATCACATCATCCGTAAGGAAGCTGATAAAGGACAGGAGGCTCTCAGAGGCGATATCCTCGAGCCTTCTACCTCTTGTGATGGAGATTCCGGAGCTCAACGAGCAGGTGCTTGAGGAGGACACTCTCAGGAATCTGATAATGCGCGCGATAGGAATAGACATAACAAAGAACGTATGATCAGATGGATATTATTGATATTTAAGTGGTTGATATGGGAAATATTGAAAGAATCTCCGGGCCTCTTGTCGTAGCAAACGGCATGACAGGCACCAAGATGTATGACGTAGTGAAGGTAGGCGACGCGAAGCTTATAGGAGAGATAATCCAGCTCAAGAAGGATCGCGCCGTGATCCAGGTGTATGAGGATACGACCGGGCTCAAGCCAGGAGAGGCCGTAGTATCAACAGGAGAGCCCCTCTCAGTCGAGCTCGGTCCTGGCGTCCTTGGAAACATATACGACGGAATCCAAAGGCCTCTTGAGATACTCGAGGCCAAGAGCGGCGCATTCATCGGGAAGGGATTGACGGCTGATGCGGTAAGCAGATCAAAGAAATGGAAATTCGTCGCGGAGAAAGGGGTCAAGAACGGAGCGAATGTGAAGCAGGGTCAAATAATAGGGCACGTGCAGGAGACCGAATTCCTAAAGCACTACATAATGGTCCCTGTGGGAGTCGACGGAAAGATAAGCGGGTTAAAGGACGGCACTTTCAAGGTGGACGATAGGATTGCAACGGTTGAGAAGGGGGGAAAGAAGACAGAGATCACAATGCTCCAAAAGAGGTCCGTTAGGAGGGCCAATCCGTTCACAAGGAAGTTCAGGACAGAAGAGCCTTTAATAACCGGACAAAGGGTCATAGACATGCTCTTCCCTATAGCCAAGGGAGGAACCGCCGCAGCTCCAGGGCCGTTCGGAAGCGGAAAGACTGTAATACAGCACCAGCTTGCGAAATGGTCGGATGCGGACATAATAATCTACGTCGGATGCGGTGAGCGAGGAAACGAGATGACCGAAGTCCTTGAGGAGTTCCCTCACCTTAAGGATCCTAAGACCGGAAGGCCGCTAATAGAGAGGACAACGCTAATAGCAAATACAAGCAACATGCCTGTGGCCGCAAGAGAGGCCAGTATATATACCGGAATAACCATGGCCGAGTACTTCAGGGACATGGGATACAGCGTCGCAATACTTGCCGATTCAACTTCAAGATGGGCCGAGGCAATGAGAGAGATATCCGCAAGGCTCGAGGAGATGCCTGGAGAGGAAGGATATCCTGCTTATCTGCCAAAGAGGCTTGCAGAATATTATGAGCGTAGCGGCAAGGTTGAATCGCTCGGAGGGAAGGTCGGATCAATAACAATAGTGGGGGCGGTCTCTCCTGCAGGAGGAGACCTCTCAGAGCCCGTGTCGCAGGGAACTTTAAGAGTCGTGAAGACCTTCTGGTCCCTTGACGCGTCTCTTGCATACGCAAGGCACTTCCCGTCAATAAACTGGCTCACGAGCTACTCGCTCTACGGCCCTGACCTTGAACCATGGTACGTGAAGAACTACGGTGAGGAGTTTATCTCCAACAAGGACGAGGTAATGAAGATACTGCAGAAGGAGTCCGAGCTCAAGGACATAGTGCAGCTCGTAGGGGCAGAGGCGCTTCCTGACGAGGAACGACTTGTACTGGAGATAGGAAGGATGCTCAGGGAGGATTTCCTCAGGCAATCCGCATTCGACGAGATAGACGCATATACGAGCATGAAGAAGCAGATATTCATGATATCGACGATACTTCACTTCAGGAAGAGGGCCCAGGAGGCGATAAAAGGCGGAGTTAATGTTGACAAGATAGGCAAGCTGAAAGTGAGGGAGAGCATCTCAAGAATGAAGGAGACCAGGGAGGATGACGTTGCAAAGGCAGACGCAAGGATAAAGTCGGAGATAGACTCCGAGTTCAATGCTCTGCTAAAGGAGTACAGGCAGGGTGAAGTGGAGTAGGTGATATTATGAAATTCGAGATAGAATATAGCACAATAGAGAACGTTGCGGGACCTCTGGTAGTTGTAGGAAAGATAAGGAATGCACAGTACAACGAGATCGTGAAGATAAAGCTCCCAAACGGAGAAGAGAGGCTCGGCCAGGTGCTCGATACCAGTGATACGCAGGCTGTCGTGCAGGTCTTTGGTCCGACCGACGGAATAAACGTCAATAAGACATCCGTAAGTTTCCTTGGAGAGACCTTCAGGGTCGGAGTAAGCGAGGATATGCTTGGAAGGGTCTTCGACGGACAGGGAAGGCCTAGAGATTCCGGCGCATCGGTAGCCGCGCAAGAGAGCAGGGACATAAATGGTGCCCCGATAAATCCAGTTGCAAGGGCATCTCCTAGCGACTTCATAGAGACAGGAATATCTGCCATAGACGGCCTGAACACCCTGGTAAGGGGGCAGAAGCTTCCAATATTCTCGGCATCAGGGCTTCCGCACAACCAGCTTGTCACGCAGATCACAAGGCAGGCCAACGTCAAGAATTCAACTGAGAGCTTCGCAGTTGTATTTGCAGGAATAGGCATAACCTACGATGACTACAGCTACTTCGTCAGCGAGTTCAGGAAGACCGGTGCGCTTAAGCGGACAGTGGCCTTCATCAACCTTGCAGACGATCCGAGCATAGAAAGAATAATCACGCCAAGGCTTGCGCTCACAACTGCAGAGTACCTTGCATATGAGAAAGGAATGCACGTTCTGGTGATACTAACGGACATGACAAATTATGCCGAGGCTCTCAGGGAGCTCTCAAGCGCAAGGGAAGAGGTGCCTGGAAGGAGAGGATATCCTGGATACATGTACACTGACCTAGCAAGCCTCTACGAGCGCGCCGGGCTTGTGAAAGGAAAGAAGGGAAGCATAACGCAGCTTGACGTAGTAACCATGCCAAGCGACGACGTCACCCATCCGATACCTGACCTTACAGGCTATATAACTGAGGGTCAGATGTTCCTTAGCAGGGAGCTTGTCAACAAGGGACTCTATCCGGCAATACAGCCGCAGGGTTCACTATCAAGGCTCATGAACAACGGTATAGGAAATGGAAAGACCAGGGAGGACCACAGGGGAGTTGCAGACCAGCTCTACGGAATGTATGCAAAAGCGCTCGATGCAAAGAACCTAAGCGCAATAGTGGGCGCAGAGGCCCTAAGCGAGAGCGACAGGAGATATTTGAAGTTCGGTGACGATTTCGAGAGTAAGTTCCTCAAGCAGGGATTCTATGAACGTAGGACGATAGAAGAGACGCTCAATCTCGGATGGGAGCTTCTTTCGGAGATTCCTGAAGGGGAACTTACCCGAGTGAAGAAGGAGTTCGTTGAAAAGTACTACAAGAAGAAGGCATAAGGATGGCAAACTTAAATCCGACAAGACTAAACCTGATAAACCTCAAGAAGAGGATAGTCACCGCTAGGAAGGGTTATGGGATACTAAAGAGGAAGAGGGAGGTGCTTGTCATAGAGTTTCTCAACCTCCTCAAGCAGTCAAAGGAGAGCAGGTCGGTGCTTAACGACTTGGTTCAGCAATCGTACAAGACCGTTACCATAGCCTCCACATACGTGGGAAACTTCGAACTTGAGGACGTAGCCATGCACATGAAGGAGGCCGAGCCGGTCAAGATACGCATAAAGAACATCATGGGCGTGCGCATACCAGAGATAACCAGGGCGCAAAGGCCGCAGCAGATATCCTTCTCAGTGCTTCCCTCGAGCCTTGCTGTTGATGACATAAGCGACACCTTCGTCAGAGCTACAAATTCAATAATAGACGTTGCCCAGCGCGAACAGGGACTCAAGCGTCTTGTAATTGAGATAGACAAGACAAAGAGGCGAGTTAATGCCCTAGATTATCGGATAATTCCTGGGATGATAAAACAGTCAAAATACATACGCATGCGGCTTGAGGAGATAGACAGAGATACATTCAGTGCGCTCAAGCACGTCAAGAAAAAGATCCAGACTGCGCACCAGTAAATCTGCTCTTCTTCTTCGGCTTGAATTTTACCCAAGCAACTATTCCTATCGCCACTATCGCCGCAAACATTGCATAGTATGCGAGATTATTCAGCTTCTGCCTGCCAGATACTGGCGTGAGAAGGAACGCAGAGAAGTTGCCTGCAATCCCGTATCCGGAAAGGTTGCCATCCTGCATTGCTAATGGGAGGTAATAAAATTCCCCTGTCACATTTCCAGTCACCGCATCGACGTACACTCCGTAATAGTTCTGCCCTTTTTCAGGATCATGGCTAACTACTGCCCATGCAATGCTGTAATCTGACTGCGCGCTGTTATTATGGCCAAAGAGGCCCACAAGCCTTGCGCTGTCATTGTAAAGACCGTACTCCTCGCTTATGTTTATCGCATTACTCGCCGAGATAATCGCTATGTAAGGTCTAGCAGGACCTATGTACTTAACAACCCGACTTCCGTTAAATATTACGGTTATCCCAAGTCGCCGTCCACCAATGTCTGATGATTGCGTACCATTTGCAAAAGGTATGCTGTAGGAGAAGTAGACCTTGCTCATGTTGCCATAATAAGCGCCTCCAGAGAGATTTACATAATGATCGTAGTAATTCTGGCCAAGGACTCCAGATATATATGTTGCCGCCTGATACGCGCTGCTGAGTTTTACCGCTCCGGAATATGATGTGTTTGTGCCATAGGTTATTATGCTTGTATTCGGCTGCGTCGTATACTGGGCGCCATTCAAGGAAAGGACCAATGCCAATAGAATTGCATAGGTCAGGAGCTTATTCATAGCCTACCTATACCATATGTTATTAAGCTATTTTAAATCTATTTATATGGGTCAGCATGACTAACGCATGCCTTTACAGCGGCGGAAAGGACTCCACACTTGCCCTGCACAAGATTGTCTCTATGGGCATAAAGATAGAATTGCTCATCACCATGATATCGAAGAGCAAAGAGAGCTACATGTTCCATTACCCAAATGTGCAGTATACAAAGCTCCAGGCCGAATCGCTTGGAATAAGACAGGTATTTGCAAAAACAGAGGGTAAAAAGGAAGAGGAGCTTGATGACCTTAGGAAGGTCCTAAAGGATAACGATGTAAAGCTTCTTGTGACCGGAGCAACATACAGCAGGTATCAGGGAGATCGCGTAAATGACATTGCAAAAGAGCTTGGAATAGAGCACATGGCACCGCTTTGGCATATAGACCCCGAGGCAGAGCTTACTGAGATAGAGCGTGATTTCAATGCCATAATAACTTCTGTTTCGGCAGAGGGCTTTGACGAGTCTTTTCTTGGCAAGAAAATAGACAACGACATGATCTCAAGACTTAGGGAGCTTAAGAAAAGGTATGGGATAAACATGCTATTCGAGGGTGGCGAGGCAGAGAGTTTTGTGCTCGATGCGCCTCTATTCACAAAGAAGATAGAGATTAAAAAATCAAGGACAGAATGGAACGGCAATAGAGGAATGTATCTGATAGAGGAGGCAGAGCTAGCAGATAAGGTCTTTAAGAATACAGACGTTGCTCTTTGACTAATCCCTCCGTATCCTCTTTATCTTCTCTATCAGTTCTCTTGTCTTTGGCAGCTTTCTGTAATCTGCATTATCAAATATATCATCAAATTTCTTATCCGCATCTTTAAAGTATGTGGCAAGATCCCTTCTGAGTTCCTTTACAATCATTGAAAGCTCATAACGGTCCTTAAGGCTTACCTGAATTATGGCCTGAATGTCCTTACTGTCCTTGTCCCCGCGCCCCATCTCAGATTCGCGAGCTGCAAGTTTCATTATTAATAGGTGCGGTATCGAGGCAACCAGGAATTCCATTTGCTCTCCGCTCTCATCGACAAAGCGCCTGTCCTTACTGTCGCCTATTATGTCCCATATCGGCACGCCCCCTATATCATTTTTAGAGACTCTGCCGTTAACAGATGAGACATATCCGGGATAATAAAGGTCTATCTTGATGAAACCGTCTGGCATAGTGCCATCAGTCTCTTTGCTATAATACTTGAGCTTCATTCTTGACGCAGAGGCAGGATCTCCGTTTATCTCAAATCTTGCTCCAAAAAGCGATGCGTATTCATTCATCGCATCGAATTCAGCTTTAGTTGGCTTGTGGTCAAGCACTACATCTATGTCGTGCGAGGGTCTCCAGTGCTGCTTTGTCCATATGTTTACCGCCCTCCCGCCGATTATAACCACAGGAGACTCCGTCGCTGCCCTAATGAAATCCACAATCTTCTTCACTTCCATTGGAGGTATATTGGATCTACTAACCTCTGCCTTTCTACGGGCGCCTTCCTGTGAATTTATTATCCTTGCCATAAAACTTTCCTATTTTATATTAACCCTTTTCTGATATTTAAGCCTTCTTTGGTTTATTCGACTGCAAAGACCAGTTTGACGCGTGTGCTATACATGGGAAAGGTGTATATACCACAAAGTGCACAGTATATATTGTGAAGGCGCGCGGTGCAGAGCTGACAGTTTTGTCTTCCGACGCCGGCGCTGTGGTCCGACGTTCCTTCCCAACGTGCTGCGGGATGGTTTTATGCCTTATTTTTGTCCATTATGAACTTATCGTAGAGCAGTCCAGCAAGCACTCCGCCTATCAACGGTCCTATCCAATATACATACCAATTCGTAAAGTTTAGCGTTGCAAGTTCTGGCCCAAATGCCCTGGCAGGATTTGCTGCAGCTCCTGTTAGCGGTCCTGCCACAAGTATTAGCGCAACAAGTGTGAATCCCACCCCAAAACCCGCAATCTTCGGCGCCCTTTTATCCACAGTAGTGCCAAAAACTGATATGACAAGAATGAACGTTATTATCGCTTCTATTGCAATCCCCTGGACGACGCCTACGTATGGGCTCAATGTCGTGGCTCCAAGGGAGCTTCCTGCAACATACTGCGCAGGCATCATCAAGAGAAGCAATATGGCCCCTACTGCCGCACCAGCTAATTGGGCAATAATATACGAAACGGCATCACGCCCTCCTATCCTTTTTGTCACGTACATTGCAGTTGTGACTGCGGGATTGATATGGCCACCCGATATGCCCATCGCAATCGATATTGCAATTCCAAGTGCTAGCCCATGTGCCAGTGCAACAAGCAGAAGCTGTCCTGATCCACCTCCAAAGCCGCTAGATACAACTATCGATCCGGCACCTAGAAACACTAACAGGAAGGTTCCAAGCGCTTCAACTAGTAATTTTTGTGTAAGTTTGTTTTTTGTCATAGTTCCACCAATTATACTCCAGAAGCTGCCTTCTTTACGGCTTCATAATCTGGCTCAATTGTTGGATCGTCAGTGACCCACTTGTATGATATTTTTCCATCCTTCACAACGAAGACTGCCCTCTTCGCAGCCACATATCCCTTCATTCCTGCAAAGTCCTTTAGCGCTATGTCAAATTTCTTTACAGCTTTCCTTTTGTGGTCGCTCAAAACTGTGAAATTTATTCCGTTTGCTTCCTTGAAAGCCTTATTTGCAAATGGGCTATCTACGCTTATCGCTATCACATTCGCATTCACAGAATTGAAGCTTGATATGCTGTCTCTGAACGTGCACATCTCCCTTGTGCACACTCCAGTAAATGCACCTGGGAAAAATGCCAGCACAGTGGTCCTTCCCTTTGCTGCTCTTGCGAGCGAAACTTTCTTCAAATCCGTGTCGAACAACGATGCCCTTGGCATCTCCTCTCCAATTTCAACCATATTATCACGCATAAACCTCATTCTTCAAAGCCCACCATGTACCGTCTGGTAGACTTCTCTATCCTGTGATACCTCTTTATCATCTTGCTGGCCTTTGCTTTGGCTTCGGTGTACGATATGCTGTGCCTTGCAAGTTTCTCGGTCACTGCTGCTTCTGCCACGCTTGCTGCTATCTTTGGGACTACCTTCATCGCGAACTCCCTATCAAGCGTTGTTGGTATTATGAATTCTGGGCTAAGCTTCTTTCCCACACTTTTAGCTATTGCTGCAGATGCATGATGCAGCATGCGGTATGTAACTCTCCGTGCCCTGCAGTCAAGAAGTCCGCGCATTATTCCAGGGAAGGCCAGTAAGTTGTTAACCTGGTTGGGCATATCGCTCCTTCCAGTGGCCACTATGTATGCCCCTGCATTTTTGGCTTCCTCATAACTTATCTCGGGTTGTGGATTGGCAAGCGCGAATACTATGGGCTTTTCACGCATAATCGTTATGTAATCTTTCTTTAAAGCACCTTCTGAAGATGCTCCTATCAGAACATCTGCATCTTTCACAACATCTTCAATCCACCCGTACTTCCCTTCGCGGTTTGTGAAATCTGCTATCTCTGCCTTGAATCCATTCATATCTGCCTCCCTTCCTTTGTATATTGCCCCCTTCTTGTCAAGTACTATGACATTGTTGAAACCAGAATTGACTAGTTGCATCGTTATTCCAAACCCCGCGCTGCCGGCTCCGTTCACTACTATCCTTGCATCCTTATTCTTCTTTGCAAGTTTTATTGCATTTATCAGCGCAGCAAGAACCACGACAGAGGTTCCCTGCCTGTCATCATGAAGTACTGGTATGTCGAGCTCTTTTGATAGTTGCTGGTATATCCTAAAGCTCTTTGGGGACTCGATGTCTTCCAGGTTTATTCCTCCGAATGACGGAGCAATCTGTTTGACAAGTCGTATTATCTCAGCCTCGTCCTTTGTGTCTATGCATATCGGTACGGCATCAACAGCCCCGAATTTCTTGAATAGTACTGCTTTCCCTTCCATTACTGGCATCCCTGCCTTTGGCCCTATGTTCCCAAGTCCCAAGACTCGCGTGCAGTCAGATATTATTGCTATGGTGTTTGACTTTGTAGTGTAGTCATAGACCTTGTCCGGATCCTTTACTATCTCATCGCTGACAAATGATACCCCGGGGGTGTAATAAGTTGACAGGTCTTCCTTGCCTTCAACGAGGACTCTTGATATGATCTCGGTCTTTCCACGTGCCTTCCTGTGATAATAAAGTATCTTCTCTTTGTCAATCAAGCACGTCTCCTCCTAACTTTTTTTACCGGAATCATTACCTTGAATAACGCAAGGGCTGTAATTATTGTGAATGCCGCAAGCACAGGCGCTGCCATCTGTCTGTAATATCCTATTGATGCGTACTGCTCCTTTGCAAGCTGCTCTGCCTTCTGGGCATATATCACTGCGACATTTGGCGAATTTAGATAAAGTGATGAGGCATTTGACAGGTAATTGTAGGAAGCGGAGAGATTAGGCCGGAATATCAGATAGCCACTCTCGTTTACAAGGTTGACGTAGGCATAGGCCTTTGTAATAGTGCTGTTGGCCTGCTCTATGCTATAATTCTGTTTGGATATCTGTGAAGCATGGGTCATAGGAAATAGAAAAACAAACACTACTAAAAGTAAAAATACATACCTCATGCTCCCATCCTATGGAAATCTGTAAGTACAGTTTACAGATTTACGTCGATGTTAAGCTCCTTCTTGAGCTCCCTGTACCTGTTCCTTATCGTCACTTCGGTTACTCCTGCTACATCGGCGACTTCCTTTTGTGTCCTTCGTTCTCCGACAAGTGCACCGGCTATGTATACTGCAGCGGCTGACACTCCAGTTGGGCTCCTTCCGCTCACAAGACCCTTCTTCATGGCCTGCTTTAGCAGAAGCACCGCCTTCTCCTGAGCGTCTCCGCTAAGCTTGAGCGCCGAGACATATCTTGGAACATAGCTTGATGGGTCCGTGAGCGGGATCTTTAGATGGAGCTCGTGTGCTATTACTCTAAAGGATCTTCCTATTTCCTTCTTAGGAACTCCAGATACTTGTGCTATTTCATCCAAAGTCCTAGGCATTCCTGCATCACGGCATGTTGCATAAAGTGCCGCATTCACGACAGTTTCGATAGGTCTTCCTCTTATCAGGTTGTTCTTTACGCATTGCCTATAGAGAAGCGCTGCCTGTTCCCTTATGTTGTCAGGAAGTCCAAGGTAGCTGGCTACCCTGTTGAGCTCTGGAAGCGCGATCAGGTAGTTCCTCTCGCTGGAACTGGCGATGCTCGCCCTCTTGTGCCATTTCCTCATCCTGTAGAGCTGCGCCTGCCTCTTCGACGGCAGCTTCGTGCCCCTGATATCCTTGTTATACATATCAATTTCAGTGACAAGACCCTTGTTTGGCTTCATGTACTTTATCGGAGCGCCTGTTCTCGCACGCGCATTCCTCTGGTCTGCGTCAAATGCCCTCCATTCAGGTCCGCTGTCAGTTACATTCTCCTCTATGATGAGGCCGCAGTTGTTGCATACGTACTCTCCCTTCTCGTTATCGAAGATTATGTCGGTGCTCCCACAGCTTGTACACTTCTTTATTTCTCCCCTTATTACCTTAGGTATCTCCAAATGCC
>DAIDLJ010000019.1 GCA_027449585.1 Microcaldota archaeon
AGAGTCAAAGTTGCTTGACCTTGAAAAGAGAAGGGACACCGTGATGCAGCAATCAAGGGAGCTCATTCGGTTGGCAGGAAAGACGATAGCCACCATGCATGCTTCGGGAACCAATGGCCTTAGCCCCGCCATAAATGAGCTCAAAAAGAGGAAATCAGCGCTTTCAAGGTCAGAGAAGGGATTTGAGTACTACGCGCTGCAGGCCCACCAGGAATACTCAGAAGCGCTCATATTGCATACCATAATCTCAAGGAAGCGCATACCAAGCATGGCTGAGATAGGCGAGACTGAAGTGGCTTACCTTCTAGGCCTAATGGATGCTGTGGGGGAGCTCAAGCGGGAGTCTATAGAGTCCATAAGGAAGGGCAAGCCAGAAGACGCCAAGTCCTATTACAAGCTCATGTCAGACATCTATGATTCCACGCTTCATATGCGCTTTGCTAATTCCGTACTTCCGGACTTTCGCAGGAAGCAGGATGTGGCAAGGATACAGCTTGAGAGCGTGATGAATGAGATGCTGCGCCTCTCAAAACCAGGTTATTCCGATAAGTAAGTACATTTAAATACTTTACTTATCACATTTATACAGAAAGAGTGTCTTTTATGGCAAGAAACATGAGACTACAAAGCGCGATGGAATACCTCATGACCTATGGTTGGGCAATCCTTATCATAGCAGTCGTGATGGTAGCATTGTTTTCACTAGGAATACTTGGTGGGAATCCTCTGGGCACAAGCTGCCTGTCACAATCGGGATACATATGTCAGAGCCCTGTGCTTCATGGTACCACCTTTAATGTAGTGGTAGGTCAGGCAACAGGCAACAACTGGGTAGGCACGAACGTCTTCTGGGTCAACCAGGGATCGCCATCTTCTGCAACTGCTTCCGCTCTATGCAATGGCGCAGCTTCAACAAACACCTTCTCCACAAACGGGGGAGTAATATGTGCAAGCACTAACACAATAGCCCTGAACTCTGGAGGAACAGCAACTCTTGTCTTCGTTTCTACTTCAACAGCAACTGTAGGAACAACTGCTGCAGGAACAATCTGGGCTACGTACTACCTCTCATCTGGAGGAACGCAGTACACAGTGCAACTCGCAACAGCAACTCTAAAGGCAGTATAATTTTACTGCCTTTTTTTCTATTTCTTTTCCTTTTTTATTTTATACTTCCTTAGCGTAGCTCTCTAAGACTTATTTAGAACAAGAACCGCGCAGCCTGTTACTTCTTTGAAGCCTTCAATTCAGCCTGTATCCTAAGTACTTCATTTAGCTCGTTTGCGCTAAGAAGCGGCTTCCTTAGCCTGTCCGTGTCATCTATGGCTATCCTTGGGCATGCCGTGTTTACAAACGCATCAAATTCGAGCATGTTGTTTATTGAGCCAAAATCAAAGGTGTTTGAGACCAGTATGGCTGCCTTTAGTCCCAGTCCTGCATTCTCTACCTTGTTTTTGAGTATTCTTGCCATCGGCATGTTGTTCTGCCCGTTCTTTGTTGTGACAAGTATGCCTATGTTTTTGGCGTCGATCGAGGCTAGTATCTTGCCCCTGCTCCTCTTGGCATATATCTCCCGGTATTTGTCAATGAATTCGACGCTTCCCTGGAAAGGCTCTATGAGCAGGAAGGGCTTAGTTGTCATGAGCAGGGCGCCTAGGGGATGGAACATGCCTCCGCCAAAGTAGACTAAAGCCTCTACGTTCCTGTCTATGCTTGCAGCGCTTCCAGCATCGCAGCCAAGTATCTGGCCGCTCTTCTTGGCAAATCCATAGGGCTTTCCAATGACTACTTCCTTACCATTCTTCCTGAAGAAATCGGCGACGCTATCCAACTGATGAATATGTTGTATTGTGGTCATTAATCCTATCTTGCCAAATGGCCTAAGCGGCTCAAGTGATCTTTCCAGTATTGAAAGGTCTGCATCTATCGGATAGGAGACATACTCCACGTTGAAGTCCACATGATGGAACTCCGCATGGCCGAAATGAACCAGCTTGTCTGCCTTTATGTTCTTTGCCTCATCTATCGCAAGATCGCACGCCCCAAAAGTAGGGGTGGCTGACACCACAACTTCGTTCCCTTCGGCCTCAAGCTTCTTTGCGTGCTTGAGGGCCTCCTGTTTAAGCCCCTCGGGAAACTGCAAAAGTATTCTCATATCATTCACTGTCAAAAGCAGATTATACGTCAAGAATCCATTGGAATTGCCACATATATAATGCTTTCCGTCTCATATGATTCTGATAGAGTGGAGCAGGTAATACTTGTAGACCATAATGACAACCAGATAGGCGTCGAGGAGAAGCTCAAGGCCCACGAGAACGGCGGCAAGCTTCACCGTGCGTTCTCAATATTCATATTCAACAGCAAGGGAGAGACAATGCTCCAGCAGCGCGCTCTCACCAAGTATCATGGCGGCGGCCTATGGACCAATACTGTATGCAGCCATCCCAGGGTCGGAGAGACCATACTCCAGGCAGCCCACAGGAGGCTCAAGGAAGAGATGGGCTTTGACTGCGAGATGAAGGAGGTATTCGCCTTCGAATACGAAGCTGCAATGGACAAAGGGCTTACCGAGCACGAATATGACCACGTGCTTTTCGGAGCCTATGACAAGGCACCAAAGCCCGATCCCAAGGAGGCAAACGGGTGGAAATGGATAAGCCTTGGAGACCTCAATGAAGAGATAAAGAGTAATCCAAGCGAATATACGCCATGGCTAAAGATAGCAATGGATAACGTGTTAAAGCACAGAAAAGACCAGAAATAGACTTAGTTTGAAGCCTTCAAAGGATATGTGTTTATGGTATAGGTGCCGGAAAGCTTCGATGCTGCCCTCTTGAGGGCCGCCTTGGCAACTGCCTTTGATGTCGCAAATGTCCTAAGTTTAAGTATCACCTGTCCCTTCTTCACACGCGCGCATATGGATGACGGGCTTCCGAATGAAAGAGACATACCTTGTGAAAGTCGGTCAGCCCCTGCTCCTGTGGCTCTCTTCTTTTCTCTTATGACGTTGTGCGGATAAGTGACAACTGTGAAGTAGTAATTATTTACGAGCTCCCTCTCAAGGTGCTTGTTTGCCACCTGCCTTGAAGCTTCAAGCGAATTGGACCTAAGCTGGACGTTCTGATCCGAGTTAAGCGTATAGAGTGTATCATAAGTCGGCCTGTTCATGCCCATGTTGAATATCATGAGGCTCGTGTGAGGAAGCGACTTTACGTAGTTCTTCTTGGGCTTCTTAACAGAGTATCTAGCCCACGCCTGGCTGTGTATGCCCCTCACAGATCTTGCAGGTCTTAGCTTTGCCATAGTATCACTCAACGTATCTAAATTAGCAAAAAACTATGTCAGATTAATCTTAAAAGCCTTTGTGTAATTGCTGTTAAAAGCAATCGTCACAGTATAATCACACTTTAAACAGCACTTTTCCAACAATCAATTCTTTATTGACAAATCCAAATTTACGGCTATCTTCGCTCAAATCTCTATTATCTCCAACAACATAAATGTTGTTTTCATTTAATTGTGATATCCTTTTTATCAAGTTCTTATTTTTGCTAGGGTGTTTCAAAACAACTACATCCCACCTGCGCAATTTCCAAATCCACATTAGAAGGATGACATAATCCCCTTCTTTTATGGCTGGCTCCATGCTGCGCTCGGCTACCTTAAATATCCTTATCGGCAAAGCGCCCCTTATCATAGCAGCTTTGGCACGACCATTGTCCTTTCAGTAGGGTATGGCGCCTTGACCCTTGCAGTCTCTATGTTCTTCGTCCTCCAGAAGGCCTCCGCGAACTTCTCAACGCTCTCAAGCAGCTCCTCCGCCGTCTTTATGTCAGTGCTCTGCTTGGCCTTTCCTGCAAGTTTAAGTGTGTTCCATGTAAGCGTGTGGAGCTCCGGATTTGCAGCTGCATGCTCGGGCTTGAAGTAGTCTCCCCATATGACCTCGACCTCGTGCTTGAGCAGCTCGGCATGCTGCTCCTTTACCATAACGCACCTTGCGAGCTTGTTCTTGTCATCTGCGCTCTGCGCTCCGCTCTTCATCACGTCCGCTATGAGCATGTCCATCCTGACTACCGTGTGCGCCGCAACCTGCGCCGCGTAAGGGTCATATATCCCGCATGGTATGTCGCAGTGCGCATACGCTACGGGAAATCCAACAACACTGTCAATCCTTTCAAGAATCCTTCTCAATGCCTTCATAGACTCACGATATATAACTAGGCTATAAAACTTAAATAAACTTCGCGCAAATAGCTATGCGGTGCTTGGAACGGGTGGTGGAAAGCTAATCGTAATAACCGGGCCGATGTTTGCCGGAAAGACGACCAGGCTCATAGAGGAGCTCAAGAGGGAGGCTCGTGGCAGGAAGGTGATACTATTCAAGTCCCAGATGGATAACCGCAAAAGCGCTACGGATGTAGTGACCCATGACGGCTTAAGCATGCCCGCCCAGATACTTCCTAACGGCGAGGAGTGCGCCAGGGTCCTTAGGCAGGCAGCCAGCGAATACGAGGTCATAGGAATAGACGAGGGGCAGTTCTGGAAGGCGTCCCCAAGGTTCTCCGAGACGCTTGAGGAGATGGTCTCAAAACACTCCAAGACCGTCTACGTGGCGCTGCTCAACAGGCGCGCGGACGGCAAGCCGTTTGATGTCTCAATGAAATTGCTCCCTCTTGCAGATACTGTCAATTCGCTAAAGGCCAGCTGCTCAAAATGCGGCGGCCCTGCGACAATGACGCAGCGGCTTGTCAACGGCGTAGAAGCATTTGGAGAGGAGTTCGTTGTGGGAGGAAGCGAGAAGTACGAGGCCAGGTGCAGGGAGCATTTCGTAAAGGTAGGAAATGAGGATTAATCCATTTATCCTCTCTTTGAGGATGCAAATGGGTTCTTCCAGCAGTCTATCATTCTCGCAGGTATGAAGTAGACCGTGCCGTTGTTGTTTGGCACGAATATCGCAAGGTCGCCTCCGCCCATGTCAGCAACATATCCGCTCGAAGTTGAACTGCTCTTTCCCCGGGTCGTAGTGAAACTTACCGGATAGCTTATCAGCGTATTTGGTGTGTCGTTGAATACCTGCTGCTCTAGCATCCCGTTGAAGCTTGAGTTGTTGTACTGCGCCTTCCCCACGCACACGCTCATCTGCCTAGTGGCGCCAAGGACCTTTACGCTCGTGCCTTTTACTCCCATCACGTTGCAATCATAGGCTGCAATCTTGGCCTGCTGGTCAAGTATCGCCCCTGCAACCGCCCTTTCCGCCGCAGCGGGCCTGAAGTTTATGTCCTGATATGATCTAGACAGGGCAAAGTCGAATGCAACGCTGATTCCTGCAGCGACAAACAGGCCGATTCCTGCCATCACTATCCTATCCTTCTTGAGCTTCACAAAATCTCATAAAGGATGGATTTTTCTTGATATTTATGCCTTTTCTGCAACCGCCGCAGAGCCTTGCAGATCCTACTTCTACGCCTTTATCTCCTTCTTGCTTACTCCAAATGGCGCTATCTCGGCCCAGAGCGTCTTCACAAGCCCAAGAAGGTACGATAGATGCAGTCCACGCCTACTTTGACGTCTGGATTGTATCAGGCCACTATTGCAGCATGCTCTTTCCCATGCAGCCTGCCCGGTTAGCATTTCTGCACTATACTCTTTATTAGCCGTGGCGCGCTGGTTTTATATATTTAACCAAACTTATAAAATAATATAAGTTAGGTTATTTGTATGAACCTGCCAATAGAGAAGAAGCTATCAAACGATGTGCAGGTCAAGATGGCAAGGCTTCAGGATTCCTCAATCGAAGCCCTATACGACCTGGATGAAAAAATAGTGCTGCACGGAGGCACCTCCATATGGCGATGCTACTCTGGGAACAGGTTCTCAGATGACCTTGATCTTTATGTAAGGACCATGCGCGAGATGTCAAAAATACGAAACAACCTGCCTTTTGCACTTAAAAAATACGGGATTAGTATTGCAAAGGTGGCCGCCATTGGCAACTCGACTATAATTAACGTCAAGGACTCAGAAATAGGAATAAGATTGGAGATTGGGATGGCAAGGGGCCGCCTAAACCCAATAGATCGGAGCTTTGAGCGTTCAAACGGCACGCGCATGAGCGTCATCACCCTATCAGCAGAGGACCTCATACTGGAAAAGATCGATACGTATTCCAGCAGGAGGTATTCCCGCGACATTTACGACATCTACCATCTAAGCCCACTGGCAAATCCTCTGGATATCGGGAAGGAGGTGTGCTCTTTTCTAGAAGACATAAAAGCGCCTGTTGACGAAGAAAGTCTCGGGTCAATAATTTACTCAGGAATAACCCCCCCGTTCAAGAGCATGGTCGAATCAATCAGGGCGCATTTTTGTGAAATATCTAAATAAGATAAGGGAAGCCCTTTCCGGAGAAGGTTTTCCTACTTTCAAGATAAAAGACCTTAAGATCCTGCTTGCATCGTACGGTGCAAACGGCGGATATGCCTACACGCTGCTGCACAATATGGCCTCCAAGAACGAGATAAGGCGGATAACCAGGGGGATATACACTTTTCACGATGATGTGCGCGTTGCAGGTTTTGCTTTTGCTCCATTTTATTACGGCCTTGAGGATGCGCTTGCAATAAAGGGCTTTTGGGAACAGGGTGCAAACCCGGTCATAATAACTCCAAGAAAAACAAGGACCGGGCCAAGGGTCTTCAACGGACGAAATTATATGGTTCACCGTATAGACAAGAAGCATTTCTTCGGCTTTGAGCTATTGAAATATGGGAGCTTTTGGATACCAGTCTCAGACAACGAAAAGACCTTCATAGATTTCCTCTATTTTAGGCATTATCTAAGAGCCGATGTCCTTCACGAACTCCGCAAGGCCTCTGATCCAAGAAAAATTAAGGGATACTTAAAAATGTACGATGCGCGCTTTTCACAAAAGGTTCTTGGTATGCTTGAAGCACATGGAAAATAATCTATCCCCACATCTCCGCCTTTATCTCCTTCTCGCTTACGCCAAGTGACACCAGCGCGCTCTTGAGCGCCTTCACGAACTCCGGAGGCCCGCAGATGTAGCTAACGCGCTCCTTTACATCGGGGGCGCACTTGCCTATCAGGGCCGCATCGACCCTCCCCTTGTTGCCCGTCCATCCGTCTCCGTCTGCGGGTCTTGTAACTGTGACCGTGAGCCTGCCGCCAAGCTGCTCCACCATCGCCTCAAGCTCCTTTTGCTCTATTATGTCATAGGGGTACTTCACGCTGTATATGAGCTCTATGTCAGGCTTCTTGCCCGTGGCTATTATGTATTTGAGCATCGAGAAGAAAGGCGCAAGCCCCGTCCCTCCTGCAAGGAAGAGGAGCTTCTCTGAGAAATTTGGATCGAGCTTGAACTGGCCGTATGGCGCGGACACAAGGTAGACGTCGCCGACCTTCGCCTCAGCAAGCTTTGATGTCAGCTGTCCCCCTATCATCGATATGAAGAACTGCAGCTCGCCTGACGGCGGGCAGTTTGCTATTGAGAAAGCCCTGCTTATCTTCTGACCTGTCGCCGCATCAACATGGGTGAGCATCGCGAACATGCCTGGCGAGAAGTCTATGCTAGTTGCGTCCTGGGCCTTGAATGTGAATGTTGTGACGTCCCTGGTGGTCTTCTCTATCGCCGATATTACATAGGGCTTGTTAAGTATCATGCCTTCACGGATTAGGATTGCCAGCTTAAAAATAAATAGGTTGCCTTTTCCTGCGACCCATCCGGTGCGGCGCAGCGCTTATCACTGCGCGCTAGGCCTCTTTAGCTCCCTTATGCAGTCATCGAGCGCATCGCCAAGCATGTCCAGCTTGCCGGATATCAACGGATGAGCTATCCTAAAGCCAACGTCAGACTTGCGCGGATATGCCTCCTTAAGAAGCTTTATCGCCTTGATGCACGCGGCGCTCCTGTAAGCCGCATCAGGCATCTGCAGCGCCATCCAGTACGCCCACTTGGCGGTCCTCTTCCTCTCACCGCCCGCCCGTAGCAGGTACTCGAGCCGCATGTCTGGGTTCTTATGGCGCCTTGATGCCAAAACAAGCTCCTCAATGCGCACAGCTGAGCTTGCTATCTCCTTGTTGAAATAATCGAAAACAGTCCTTGCTCCCTCACTTTGGGTTCTTGTCCTCACTACCACACCTTAGCAGGTTATTTCGAGGAGGTTATCGTCTCTACTACCCGCTCGAACTTTTCAACAGACTTCACAACCTCCTTGAGCCTTGGGTTTATGTTGTATCCAAGATCATAGCCCCTCTCCGTCCTTATATGGGTCGGCTGGAGCACGTTCATGCTCATCGAGAGGTTTCTTAGCGTTATTATCAGGGTCTTCCTTGTGAACTTCTTCCCAAGTACCGTATAGAGCTCCCTTGTCGTCCTTGGCGACTTGACCATCAGGAGCTTTAGGACCGCGTAATTGGGCTTGCTCAGGATCTTCCTAATAAGCCATATCTCGTCGTTATCCCTTTCAACTTTAGGCATAATGGAATACCCCACTATAAGTTGTTCGCCAATGTATATAAACCTATACTCGCTTCCTGCACGCCAATGCCACGCCCAGTGCCGTTTCTTGTCCATTTATCCCTTCCAGGAAGGTATATTAACTTATTCATACCTAAGTATAAGCTCATATACTTAAGTAAAAGATGATGGAATGGACATCTACAAGCACGACTATCCGAAAGCCAAGATCGCAATATCCGCCTGCGCAGCTGCAGTGGTCCTCGCCAGGGCAGCATCGGCCCAGCCTGCAGCGCTGGACATAATCTCCACGCTCTCAGGCGTGCAGGTGCTCATGATGCACATCGGCCCGCTCCTAAGCGCCATACTCTTCACGCTCTCGGGCCTTCTCTATGCAGTCGGGCAGCTCTTTCCGTCGCACCAGAGGGCCAATTTCCATACGATAGCAAGCGACATGATAATGGGCGCGGTGGTTGTGGGAGTGCTCTCCGTCGCTGCAAACGGCTTTGCAATAGCATCCACGCACCTCCTCTCAAATTCAACTGCCAATCTTTCGTGATGGCCTATGCTTAGCGGTTACGGGCTTTTCATAGCAGTGAGCCTGCTTGCGATAATGATATCGGCCGGCGCAATAGCCTTCGCGATCGGCATTGCGACAGGCAACAGAAGGCTCCAGGAGGCTGGCAAGGAGGAGCTAAACCAGTGCCTGATAAACGGCCTGCTGATAAGCGGCTTTGCAGTACTCTTCCTCCCCTCCGGCATAATGCAGTCGGTAATAGGCTCCCTGACCAGCGGCACGTCATCTAGCTGCCCCACATACATGCTTGCCAATCCGGCGATATGCTTTGCGCAGGGGTACCTCTCAGGATCGGGCTACACCTTCGGCCCTGCGCATTACCAGTCTGTGCTTTCGCAGTCGAGCGAACTGATACTGGGCCTTCTCTCGCTAAATACGGTGCTTGGACTTCTTGCCTCCCTAAAGATAACCATACTCATAGCAACTATAGACCTCTCATCGGTCCTCTATCCCGTGATCAGCCAGGTCCAGTTCTTCATAAAGGCCCTTTCAACCGTATCAATAGGCGCTCTGGTGCAGTCATCTATCCTCTCCGCCATATCCGTCTGCGCAACAACGGCAATACTCCCCACCGGGCTGATACTGCGCACATTCTATCCGACAAGGCAGCTCGGAGGCTTCCTCATAGCCACTTCGATCGGCCTCTACGTAGTCTTTCCGCTCACCTATGTGCTCGATGCCTCCATCATAAGCTCTTACCAGCAGGGCATTAGCAACTCCTCGCTCTCAAGCCTCTCATCCTCGGCCTCCGGCCTGGACTCGTACGTCTCAGGGATAAGTGCAAGGACAAACAGCACCACGGCATTCCTCTCTGGGATATCCTCCTATCTCTCCCAGATATCTGCAGATGCATCATCACTGATCTCGGCGCTCTCAAACTACCTCTCATACTTGATACTTGCCACCTTCATACTCCCTGCATTTAGCATAGTCCTCACCTCTATATCGGTAAAGGAGCTCTCTGCGATCCTCGGCTCCGAGATAACGTTCAACATGTTCGATGTGATATGATAGCGTGATATGATGCTCTACGGAAAGGATAACACCAATCTCTTCTACATGGCCTACGCCCTTGCCCTTGCGATACTCATCGCCTCGATAGCAATGCTGCCGCACTGGACGGCAATTGCATCAGCAATCATCCTTGCAGTAGCAGTCGTTATTTTGCATTCGGGCACAGCGCTGCGCGGACTTCTGATAAGAAATTCCGTTGTCGAGGTTACTGCGGGAAGCTACCGAATCTCCCAGAACCTCGCATCGATCTCCAGGCCCGAGGGCGATAAATTCAGGGCCGTCTCCATAGCTATGCTGATTCCAAGGCAGGGCTCCATGATAAACGGCAGGCCGCTGCGCGAGCTGATGGACAGCATAAGCGAGCGATTCGAGTTCTCGATAGAACTCGCCGAGGCTGACAAGACAAAGATACTCGAGTACCTAAGGACAAAGATGCACATGAAGGAGATCGCACTCTCAAGGCTAAAGGACCGCGCTTCGGACAAATCAGCAGCGCTAAGGAGGCAGATAGATTTGATAAACGGAGACATATCCTCCCTTGCATCATCAGGAAGCTCGTTTAGGTTTGCAATACTGGTGAAGTCGATAGCAGTCTCACAGAGCCGCGCCGAGGCAGAGTCGTTATCCGCAAGGCGCATAGAGACTCTTGCAGGAAAGTTCTCCGCGGCCCTTGGGGTAGACCACGAGATCCTGCGATCCGACAGGCTTCTTGCATATGGGGGTGCTTTGAATTGAAGGACCTGATAAGTTCGCATGAGGCGTCAAGCCTCATCTGCCTGCCATCCCAGAGCGAGCCCGATATCTGCGAGAATGCCGACCATGAAGGCATGCTAATAGGCCTGAGCGAGAGGCTAAATCTTCCAGTCATGCTCCACCCACAGGACCTTGTCAATCCGCACATGCTCATCTGCGGGATGACCGGAGGCGGCAAGACCTTCCTCGCAAGGAGCATAATCTCAAGGGCGCATGCCCAATGCGGCTTCAACTTCATCGTAATAGACTTCACCGGCGAATATTCTGGCATTGCAGAGGCGATCGGCGCATCGTCTTCGCAGCCGCAGGACGCCTTTGGCAAGGAGCAATGCTCAGTATACATCAACCTGCACTCCATTCCCGAACCAAAGAAGATTGACGCCGCCTCGAATGCCTTCGATGCAGCCGCAGGGGCCATGAGATCGCGGCGCAGCTCAAGGCAGGTCTTCATACTAATAGACGAGGCATGGAAGCTAATAGAGAAGAACAGGAGCCTTGAGACAATAATCAGGGAGGGGAGGAAGTACTCTGTGGGGCTCATCACCTCCTCGCAGCTTCTGCACGACACGAGCCAGAGCATACTCTCCAACATGGCCACGATATTCATATTCAAGACAACAAACGCCCGCAGCCTGGACACATTCTCAAAGAGCTTTGGCCTAAGCGACCAGGAGCTTGCCAGGGTTGCAGACCTGGACAGGGGCAGCTGCATTGCAATTCAGCTAAGGAGATCCGGGGCCAGAAGCGTCTTTGTGATCAAGAATGTCATCGGCATACGTGACACAGAGCAGATTTCTATTATGGGCAGGATTAGCATGAAAATAAGCGTAACAGAATTCGACGCACTTGTTGCAGACCTATGCGGAGAAGGGAAGATAGCCGCGTTGAGGGAGCAGGCGCAGGCAAGCCAGATAGGCCTTGCCGACCTGATCCGTGCAATGATGGAGAACGGAGCAGACAGGCGCAGAGTGCTGCCAAGGCTGCAAAGGATGGGATTTAGCAATGCAGAACTGGCGGATGCATTCTCTGCGGCAATGCATATGGTAGAGTCCAGGGCATCAGCGCGTGACGCCACCAACGTTGCCGCTGCTCGAATGGGCGATGTAAATGGCTCAAAGTAAAAGATACCTTGCGAGCAGCATCAGGCTCGATTCAAGGCTAAAGACAGGCATTGCGTGCGTCGGGCGCAGGCTATCAAATTATCCAAACCTGCAATGCACTTCGCAAGGAAGCCGCCTAAGCTACCTAATACGGGATGATGAGAAGGCGGATAGGTTCAATGTGCTCGAACTGGACAGGTCATCGATAGGCTTCACAACCTACTGCGAATCCTCCCCGACATATTTCATGCGCGAGTCAATCTCAAGGCTTCTGGCCATAACCATGCTGCTCTCCGAGGATTATGAGATCGAGTATCTGGGGCTCATGCCATACATAGTATATTTGCTATCAAACGGAGGCATACAACTTTCCGATCCGGCCCCGGTAAATTTCAACAGGGATTCTGACATCATCCTTTCAAAGAGGATATTTCAGTTAAAGGCGCAGTGCCAACGCTTAGGCTCCGATGCCGATATGTACAAGAGAGCTGCGGTCTCCCTTTCTTCAAGCATCCTGCTTGCAAGGTATGCGCACGGTTTTTATGTCGCAGAAGCCTCAAAGGAGCTCGGGATCGATTCAAAGGTGCTCATCTGCGCCATAGACCTGCTCAAGGCCTCGGGCCATCGCGTCTGCGTTTCAAGGAGCGGAAGGATCGAGCTGCTATCTGCATGAACGCCCTATACCAACTGTCAGGAAGCCTCTGGACAATGGCCGTAGCAATTGCATTTGTCCTTGCTGCAAGGACTCTGCGCCCATTCGAGCCAAAGATTAGCATATCGGCGCAGCTTCCATCCAATCAGCAAATCCCAACGTCTATAAATTCACCCGATGCCCATGGGAATGAGACCTCAGAGTATCAAGCCGCGCAGTTTCTGATAATGAGTGGAGCCTGGAGAAGCAGGCGCTCCGTCAGCTCCCAGGCTGTCGAAAATGGCCTTGTCTACTGGTCCAACATCTCCAAAATACATGCGACGATGCGCATGGAACATGTCTACATGCTTGGGAGCGCGAACAGGATCCTAGCAAGGCAGCTCCTATCCCCCATCCCATCATCAGGACTCATATTTGCCCATCTGGCTCTTGATAAAATAAGCGCGCTCTAGACTCTCCGGAAGGAATCAGTCTGCGCCTATTCCAAGGTAGCTGCAGAGCATCTGGGTGAATATGCCGTCGCTGTTGCAGAATGTCGCCTCTATCCCTGCCACCTGTCCGTGCAAGTAGGCATTTGGGGTCTCCGATACGAAGTCTGCCATGACAAGGTTTCCTCCGCCGCCCTGCCCTTTCACCTGGACAGTGCACTGCGTATCTAGGGTTAGGTTCTGGTTAGGCGCCGTGAAGGCAGCAGTGACATTCACCACCTGCTGCGGCCCGATCATATAGCTCGATCCAGGCTGCGCCTCTATTCCAGGGCATCCGTTTATCGAGACGGTGAAGAGCCCCTGGCTCCTTCCGTAATTCTGCACAAGAAGATTAAGCGTGCCATGCCCTTCGAGGGTGATTGGAGATGCAGTTGCGATAAGCAGCCGCGGAGCGGCCAGCGGCAGCGAGTATCCAAGGAACTGTCCGCTGATTGTGAATCCGATGCTTGGGCTTGGCGTGAATGCGGCAGGTATGTCAAGAGATATGGCAGGCGCCATTCCGACCATCGATGGGGAATAATTGTATCCGCCCATGCTCTGCCCAGGGCTTGCGACAAGCTGCTGCGCCTGCTGGTTGGCAAGAGAGTAATAGAGCGATGCCGTCGAATTCATGCAGTTTACCGCATTGTATACGGATGCATTTGTGAGATTCGTAAGCGAGACGACGTTGCACGAGCTGGAGAGTATCCCAACACTTGACGGGCTGAACTGCTCGTTAAGATCTGGTATCTTGTTCTGGGTGAACTTGTAGAACTGCACGTACCAGCGCGAATATACTGCCTGGTCCTGCAGCGTCCAGTTATATGCCAAGAGCCCATTCACTGCGAAATAATCAAATCCATTGGGCATTGCCGCCTGTCCTATACCTATTCCAGGAAGTCCAATCCACTTTGCCCTAACCAGTCCGTCTGCAGATGACGCCTGGGAGTTGTTGTCTGGTATTGTGAGGTGCTCCGTAGCTCCGTTTGCAATTACGGTTATGTTTGCAGAAGGCATCGCTGTAGGGTACTCTTGCAGCGCGTCGGCCCATCCTATCGTCTTGTTGTATATGCATACCCTTCCAACCACCACGTTCCTTGCTACCGACTGCTGGCTTGGCTGCACGTGCACATAGAAGTCCCACTCAGCATAAAGTCCGGAGGGAGTGCACTGCGGCGCTGCAGTGGCGTTCTGGTTGCCTGCATATCCCTGGAATACGGATCCCAATGTCACATATGAATTCAGGACCTGTATCGGCACCATCGTCTTGGTGTCTATTAAATAGTAGGCGGCATTCTTCTGCGATGCGTTGCCTGTTATCTCAAGCGGATAAGCTGCCTGCATCAACCTGCCTGCAGAGTCAGTATAATTTATCGAGTCCTGGCTGAAGTTTGCCTGGAAGCTGCTTGCGCTGCCGTTGAAAGTGGCATTGATAATCCATTGGGCCAGCGACTGCGACTGGTTTGCAAGTATTAGCAGGTTCGGATCCCTTGCATTTGCCAGGCTCGCCTGCGATATTGCCGTAGAGGCCCAGACGGATCCGATTCCGACCAATGAGGCGGCAAGGCAGAGTACAAGAATGGCTCCAGTGCGGCTCATCTTCTCAGCACTCTATTTACCAAGTAATATAATTTAAACCTGTTGCAGCACGTCTCAGTTCGACGGTCCGACTGCAAGGAAGCGCTCCGGTATCTTCTTTAACAGCTCATCGCTCACCATTGGCATTCCGAAGGCTATAAGCGCGTGCCATCCGTCCTTTATCTGAATGACTGCTATGTTGGCATTGTGCGCCCGCAGCCCGAATCCCGAAGTCTCGTCAAGGCCAAGCATCCTAAGCGCAGGCGCCCTCATAGTATCGCCATGCGTCACGGCAACTACAACGCCATTGCTCAAATCATTCATGAAGCTATTCATCCTCGCGCAGAGTATGCCGAACTCCTCAACTCCGTACTCCTCCTTCTTCATCCTCCACGAATAACCAGAATACGACGTCCCTTCAAGGCTACCAAATCCCCTCTCGGCAAGCCTATCATCCTGCTCGAAATTGAGCCCAAGGTTTGTCGATATTATGGTTGCGGTCTCCACTGCCCTTTTCACCGGGCTTGAATATATCTTGCTGACATTGAGCTTCTTTAGCTCCTCGGAGATGGCGCCTGCCTGCTCCCTTCCCTTCTCGGTAAGCGGATAGTTATCCCTGCTAGATGAGAAGATCTCTTTCGTATTGACCTCAGACTGGCCGTGCCTGACAAGCACAAGAAGTACATCCTGCTTGCTGTTCTTTAGGCTGTGCATTGAAAAAAGGATGAGTTTTAATGATATTTATTACTATCCGAAAGCCGACTTCAGGGGCGCTGGACTAATCAATCGCTGTCTTTGCAGTCCTCCTTGTGGAAGAACTGGTCGAAGTCTCCAAGAACCGGCTCACCGGGACTTATCGTCTCACCGCACCTGTTGCAAGTGAGCGCGTCTGTCTCTGCGATCCATTCTATTGCCATTGCAATACCACTAATATATGTAATGGACTGATTTAAAAGGCTTTTTCGGCAAATGTGAACCCGCGCGACACGTCGCCTTCAATGTCCAGGCCCCAAAGCACGATCAAAAACGCACGGATCTGCCTCGACATCTGCCGATAAAATGTACAGCGTGGATGGGGTGTGGGACATAAGTCCTTTCTTTAACGTTTAATAACAATTATGTATGCCCTCTGTCCGATGTACGCCTTGGGCGCATCTATTTTTGCAGAATTCCCAAATTTTGTTATTTCTTTCTCGTAGAACGTTTCTACATCTTTACCTAACGACAACACATCCTTCATTATCTTGATCTTCTTTTTAGACATCAACTCACCGTTATTCTTTCGTTATCAAGTTTTAATATTCTATATATGTATATCCTATGGATATCCTTATATACTTTATGCTGCAAGAATAATCTGTTGATTACATGAAATCATATAGACTAACGAACAGGAACTTCTGCAGATTCAAACTGGATCTCGGCAATTTGATAGAGTACTATAAAGGGAAGTATTCTGTAAGCAACGAACGGGATTGGAAACTGTATGAAAAAGAGTATAGAAACCGCCTAGAAACTGCGGTAAGAGAGATACGGCCAATAATAAAGGACGCCATATCTGCGATGTCAAACAATAT
>DAIDLJ010000020.1 GCA_027449585.1 Microcaldota archaeon
TATTATCGAGAGTATGGCGCCTATGTAAAATGCCGTTGCCAGGGCGCCAAGGAACGGCTTTGCTATGGCATTTGGGAACCAAGTATTGCTCTCTATGTATGCTGCAGTCTTGTTACTTAGTGACGCAGTGGCATTTGCTGGAGCGGCTGATAGAAGCGTCTTCATTGGATTGTAGCCAAGGAATGCTGCGAACAGTGCGGTTGTTGGAGGTATCCTAGAGACCACGGCAGAGAGTTGCGGCGCGCCTGCTGCGTTAAGGGCACTTGTGAGTTCAATAGGAAGGCTGCTGCTTAAGCTTATTATCACTATGGTAAAAAATATTGCTATGCTCACCGTGCTTCCAACATTCTGGAGCGTGGCACGCATTCCCGAGGCGGCTCCTCTGTCCTGCGGAGGAACGGAGTTCATTATCGATGCGGTGTTTGGGGCTGAGAACATGCCGCCACCAATACCTACAATAAATATTATGACGGCAAAATTTATGTATGCAAAATTGTAAGGCAGCATAGTGAGCATGAGAAGTCCTGCGGCACTTATCACCATGCCAAGGCTTGCAAGAACCCTTGCCCCGTGCCGGTCTGAGAGCCATCCGCTTAGCGGTCCCATGATAACAAAACCAAGCAGCATTGGTACCATGTATATGCCAGACCAGAATGGGGTATTTTCATAGTTGACGCCGTGCAACGGCAACCATATCCCCTGCAGAAATATTATGAGCATAAGCATGGCACCTCCCCTTGCAATAGCGCCCATTACCCCTGCAACATTGGCGGCTGCAAACATCCTTATCCGAAACAGCTCAAGCTTAAACATCGGCGCCTTGACCTTGCTCTCAACCACAACGAAAATGCCTATAAGCGCCAGGCCGATTAGCATCGTGGCCAGGATAATCGGGCTGCTCCATCCTGTAGGATCGCTCCCATAAGGAAGCAGCGCGTAGGTGACTCCAACAAGGAGCACGGTCAGCCCTATTGCAAATGTCGCATTTCCAATTAGATCTATCTTTGGATGCTTCTCTGTTACGCCAAGCTCCCTGAGCTTGACATATGACCAGATGGTCCCTATTATTCCAAAAGGAACGCTTACGAGAAACACTGCCCTCCAGTCAACTACGGCAAGCACTCCGCCAAGTATTATCCCAAGCAATGAGCCGACCAGCATGGCTACCTGATTAATGCCAAGCGCCAGGCCCCGCTCCTTGTGCGAAAACGCGTCGGTGATTATTGCAGCGCTATTGGCAAAGAGAAAGGCGCTACCTATCCCCTGCACTATCCTAAATAGTATAAGCTCCTCTGCTCCAAGCGCGCCTGTACTTGGTGTGAGGAACAGGAGTATAGAGCCTATGGTAAATATTGCAAATCCCAGGTTGTAGAGTTTAACCCGTCCGAACATGTCTGATATCCTGCCAAAAGTGACCAACAAGGTTGATGTGACTATGCTGTATCCGAATAGTAGCCATAGCAGATACTGAAATGAGTCCGGCGCAAGGGGATTGAGGCCTATTCCTCTAAATATTGCAGGCATGGCTATTAGTATTATGTTGCTGTTTATCGAGGCCATCAGTATGCCCAGGGTGGTATTGGAAAGTGCAACCCATTTGTAATGGACCATGATATCAACTTGCCAGGCCTACAACTTACAAGGCCGATGCTGCCTGAAATATCTGATTGCAAGAAAACTTTATAAGTCAAACATAAGTTGGCATGTTGCAACAGTATATATTGATGGAATCGTAGCTACCAGTTGCTGCAGCCGCGTTCCTGTGCACCTAGCATGTTCTCAACCGTACTCTGTATGGCTGCTGCCCAAAACACGTGTGTCCTTATCTGATAAAAAGTTTAAAAGAATGTACATTCATGGAGCAGTGTATCCAGAGGTCCATGTGCCGTTCCATGAGATTCCTGTGAGTTGTCCGTTATGGCTATTGCCAGAATAATCCTGCGCATTGCCATTGAGAGGCCACCAGCCAGCTATATGGGTTGGGTCGACTGGCGCGCCGCCGATACCTTCAGTATAGAGCATGCTTATCTCACCGGCAGAGAGGGAAGTGTTGTAGATTTGGATGTTGGAGAGTGCGCCGCTGAAGTAGTAACCACCGTTGCCCCAACCAGATATGTGCACATTGGTTGTTGCATAGCCGGATGAAGGACTTGCGGAACATTGAGATAGTGTCTGCTGCACGCCATTAATATAGATAAGATTATGTCCGGTGTAAGCGCCATTATAGAATATGGAGGTAACAAATACCCACCTATTTGGGAAGCCGGAGGGGTTTAATCCGTAGTCATCGCCACTTGCTGTATTAAAGCCAAAGCAAGTTGCTGAGTTAAACCACAGGTCATAGCTTCCAAAACCGAACGGCATCTGGTTAGTCTGTCCATTCCAGTACATCCAAAAAGAGACTGTATCATAACTTCCTGCGTTTGTGTTCAATTGTGGCACTGTAGCGGATACCGTACTGCTACTCGCCCCGTTGAACTGCGCTACAGATTGCGGGATTTCATTGTTGCATTGTCCTGCGAGGCTGCTTCCGGCGGCGCTGTGCACTACCTGGCAGGCGCCAGCAGTTGCGTGGGGAGTAAGGTTTGAGTTATTGAACATCCCGAGCTGGAAGAGGGCGACTATCACTATGGCTACTATAAGTATGGCCCAACCATAGGTCATCAGGTATTCCATCGCTGCTTGCTGACCAAAGCGCATATACTCTTATCTGATAAAAAGCTTAAAAGAATGCGCCGTATCACAGCGCTCATGGAATTGTACTGCTCACATCTAAGATTAACATCTGTTGATTTGTAATTACCAAACTCATTCGTTTGGGGCCATGATACCGAATGCGACAAGAATATCTATATAGTTCATGCAAAATAATAGGGTTATTATATACCCACTGTCCAATATAAATTAGATAATGTGATAGAATGAAAGGAAGAGTAAAAATGTTCAATGCCGAGAGAGGCTTTGGATTCATAACGGGAGAAGATGGTAAGGACACGTATTTCCACCAGACTTCAGTAGAAGGCGGCGCAACGATAGCAGTAGGCGACTCTGTAGAGTATGAAGTAGAGCAGGGAGACCGCGGAACTCGCGCAAAGAACGTAAGGAAAGCATAAGCGCTTAGATCTATAATAGACTTTGGCTGCAGGAGACTATTCCTGCGGTCACCTAATAGATAACCCTTAGCTGTGCAGGGAAGGCATGATCGATTAGCAAGATATCTAACATCCTTATTTTGTTTTTAGATGGCGTGCGGCAATTATCCGGCAACAAGGCTGGGTATTACTAGAAGGGCTATAAGGAGGTCTATGAGAACTATCAGGGTGATTGCAACGTACAGCCAGTCTTTTTCCTCTGCAAAATGGAATACGGATAGCAATACCCTAAAGACGGGCGTTGCTATCAGGACGACTATTCCAAGAAGGATGAAGCTCATACCGTCGAGTCTTGGCAGACCGTAGAGTATGCCAATGACGCTTATGCCGCGTGTGGTGAAATTTGAGAAGTCTATGCCGCTTGGAGTGTACGCATAGAGCAGCAGCAGGCCGATAAGTATGAATAGTATGCTTAGCGAGACGCCAAGGCGCAGGCCAAGTGCTATGATGTCCTCAAATCTGCTCATGCAATGCCCACCCCCCTAAGAATCATCTCTATCCCAAGCAACACAAGCACGACAAGGAAGAAGCCGCGCACGTGCCTTCCCTTCATCTCGGGCAGCATCTTCGAGCCCAAGTAGGAGCCTGCAAGTATGCCCACAAGTATGGGAGCCAGAAGCAGGGGCTGTATGTATCCCATAACCCAGTAGATTGCGCTGCCTGCAGCCGCGGTTACGCCTATCATGAAGTTGCTCGTAGACGTGGTCACTTTTATTGGGAGCTTCATGCCCCAGTCCATCCCTATCACCTTAAGCGCTCCGGATCCTATCCCAAGAAGTCCAGATATTACCCCTGCAACCAGCATCACGCCTTCGCCAAAGAGCCACCTGTATCCGGAATAGCTCACGTATCTCTTCGTTGCAGAGTCGTAATACTTGCCATGCAGGTTGAAGAAGTCCGTTGACCAATCTCGGTTCATCCTGCTCCTTTTTGCCTTCCTTAGCTCCCTGAACGTTGGATATGTGGATGAGAGGAGCACAAGACCGAAGAGGATGAATATTACCTGCTCTAGATTATGCGTGTAGATGAGCGCTGCTGCCAGGGAGCCGACTATCGCACCTAGCGTCGTGGCTATCTCAAGTGACATCCCTATCCGTATGTTTGCCAGCCTGTCCTTCACATAGGCGCTGGCAGCTCCGCTAGAGGTCGCTATCGTGGAGATCAAGCTTGCCCCTGCCGCGTACTCTATTGGCATGCCCAAGAGAAGTGTCAGCGCCGGTATGAGTACGACTCCGCCTCCAAGCCCCGTGATTGATCCTACAAATCCGGCTGCAAGACCGAGTATGGCCAGAAATGCGAGGTAGATTGCAGTTATCAATTATTCACTTGAATATTATGGACCTTAAAATTTTAATAATGGCGGATTTTGGCGATGCGATCACTTGCGCTTTCTTGAGTACACAACGTATTCGAAGCCCGCAAATCTCTGCCTACTCTCGACATCCCAATCCTTCTCGCTGAACTCCGGAAAGAGCTTGTCGCCAGTGTATTCCCCGTCTATGTACGAGATGTGCATATGGTCGACAAGCCCTATTGCCTGCGCATAGATGCTCGCGCCGCCTATCACAAATATGTCATCGCCATATCCCTGCGCGAAGCCTATGGCATCGGCGATGTTCCTGCATGAGACAATCCCGCCATAGCTTATATCGGAGCTGCTAACCACAACGTTGTGCCTTCCTGGAAGGTTTGGCTTCATCAGGTCAAATGTCCTATGGCCCATTATCGCGGTCTTTCCCTTTACAAGGCCCCTAAATAGCTCTCTGTCCTCCTTCACGTCCCAGGGTATCTTATCGCCGCTTGCAATGACCCTGTTCCTTGCCATTGCAACTACTATCGATACGCTTGCCATTTCACTCCCTTGCCCTCTTGACCATGTGCTCTACGAGCCTCATTGCCACATTTATCTTTGTAGCCTTCTTGAAGCCCTGCCAGGATATGGTGGGATTGGTCTCGAGTATCATGTATCCCTCCCGTGTGTCGGCTATGTCTATGCCTGCATACTCAAGGCCCAGCACCTCTGTGGCCTTTATCGCTATCTCCTCCATCTCGTCATCCATCCTTGCCTTCCTTGGAATCGCACCCTGGGCCACGTTGGACTTCCAATCCTTTCCCTTCCTGAACTCTGCGCCTATAGCGCGTCCACCGATTACTATGACCCTGTAATCGCCCCCTCCCTTCTTCTCCATGTACCTTTGAAGATACATCGGCTTGCTAAGGTTGGTGAAGTAGCTAAAGATGTGCATTGCGACGTCCGGGTCGCTTGCGCGAAAGACCCCAAAGCCCATCGCCCCTCTTATAGGCTTTATGACCACCTCCTTCTCATCCTTCATCTCCCGGTAAGCGCTGAACATGTCCTCGGTGACGAAGGTGTGCGGCACCGGAAGCCCCTCCTTTGCAAGGGTGCTAAGCGATGCGAGCTTGTCGCTTGCCATCAGCCAGCTCATAAGGTTGTTCATCACAAGCGTGCCGGACTGCTCTATGGCCCTCACGGACCAGAGCCTGCTGCCAAACTGCTCATAGTCCTTTATTATGCCAAGGTGCCTGAGGAACGCGCAGTCTATCCCAAGGCTCTGCGGCCTGTTCTTTGAGACCATGTGCGTCACGTCTATCCTTCCCCGGTCCATGCTCACGCCTATCTTGTCTATGTAGACTCTCTTTGAAGTATGACCAAGCGACTTTATCGCCCTGTCTAGATCAATCATATCCTGGTTGTTATATTCAATCTCGTATGGTCTAATGATTCCTATCTTCATGCAATCAACCCTCCTGGCAGTAGCCAGCATCATTATCTGCAAACAAATTTATAAGTTTCCCTTCAATACCCTGTTTATGACCGATGTACTGGAATTTGACACATATGTCATCGCGCGCCATCAGGGGTTTTCCCTTAATGTGCCATATGACGTATATGACAATCAGGGAAATAAGCTTCTTGAGGTAAAGCACGGTATGATAGGTGAGGTCTATTCTCTTCTTGACTCCTCTGGTAAAACCTTTGGCATAATATCAAGAAAGATGATTGCACTAACTCCTTCATACGATCTGCAAGATGCAAATAAGACAGACATAGGAAAGGTAGTTGAAGAGATAAATATTGCGGGAGGATTACTCAACAACACAAAGAATTTTGCCTTGCAAGATGCCGCCGGTAATAAAATTGCACAGGTGAAGTTGACTGGTCCACTGGCAATACTGACGGAGATGCTCAAGGGAGAGGCACCAAGTGCCGGAAATGACATAACCACTCCTGACGGTTCAAAGGTTATAGGAAAACTTGCAACACAAATGGGAAATCTAACTTACCTAAATCAGCGTCCCGCTTTTGTCCTGCAGGTAACCGATAATAGCATTTCTAAACTTGCATTATTGGAGTTTGCAATAGCTGTAGATCATTTATACAGCTCAGCACAATATATGTCAAATAACAGGCCTGCTGCAGGTGGATTTGGTGGTAATAGGCCTCCTGGTAGCGGAAGTGGATTTACATTTAAGCTATAATCCGTAAATCGTGATGCGATAAGCACATTTTATACGCACCTACGTTCTTACGGGTTAAGTGCGGATTCTATATGCCTATTGGAAATAGCAGTGTTACCTAGTCAGCAAGGCATAATTCAGGCAACGCTTATAAATTATGATTGGTCTTATTAAATTGGGGAGTTGAGATGGAGTGGTTTGAGCAGCTTAAGGGAAATGATCAGGAGACTTATGATTACATAAGAAAGGAACTTGCAAGGCAGCGCAACGGACTGGAGATGATTCCCTCGGAGAACTTCACGAGCATGGCCGTACTTCAGGCGTGCGGATCGGTGCTGACCAACAAATATTCCGAAGGATATGCCGGAAGGCGCTACTACGGTGGGAACGAATACATAGATGACATAGAGCGTCTTGCGATAAGCCGCGCGAAGTCCCTCTTCAAGGTGCCGCACGTAAACGTGCAGCCATACTCTGGCTCCCCTGCAAACCTTGCAGTCTCGCTTGCCCTTTGCAGGGTCGGGGATACGATAATGGGGATGAACCTCACGGACGGAGGGCATCTTACGCATGGATGGAAGACTAGCGCGACCGGACAGCTATTTAACAGCGTGCCGTATCATGTCAAGGCTGACGGATACATAGACCTTGTCGAGGTTGCTGCGCTTGCAGAGGAGAGAAGGCCAAGGATGATATGGGTTGGCGCGACGGCATATACCCGGGAGTTTCCATTCGAGGAGTTTGCAGAGATAGCAGACAAGGTTGGCGCATACCTTGTAGCGGACATATCGCACATAGCCGGGCTCGTTGCCGGGGGAGTGCACAAGAGCCCTGTAGATTACGCGCACGTAGTCACCACGACCACCCACAAGACATTAAGGGGCCCGCGTGGAGCGATGATCATGGTAACCGAGAAGGGGTTGGCGAAGGATCCTGAGCTTGCAGATAAGATTGACAAGGCAGTCTTTCCAGGGATGCAGGGAGGGCCGCATGACCATACGACCGCAGGCATAGCCGTGGCGCTCATGGAGGCCTCAAGGCCCGAATTCAAGGAGTATGCAAGGCAGATAGTAAGCAACTCTCGCGCTCTTGCCGAGGCGCTTGCGGCAAACGGAATAAAGGTAGTTACCGGGGGGACGGACAACCATATGGTACTAATAGACCTCACGCCATTTGGGAATGGACTTGGGATCTTCGCCCAGGAGGCGCTTGAGCGCGCGGGGATAACAGTCAACAAGAACACAATACCGGGCGAGCCGTCTTCGCCATTCTATCCCAGCGGCATTCGGCTCGGAACGCCGGCGCTCACCACCCGGGGCATGAAGGAGGGAGAGCTGAGAAGGATAGGGAAGATGATATCGGATGCGATAATGGAGATAAAGGGGATGCGCATGCCGGAAGAAAAGGATGAGCGCCTTGCATCCATAAGGGAGTTTAGGGCTAGGATAAAGGACAATGCAAGGATAAAGGAGATACGATCAGATGTGCTTTCTCTGTGCGGATCCTTCCCGCTCTATCAAGGATTCGAGATGTAACCTGCAGTTCATGGGATAGTATAGCCAGACGTCCATGACCCGTTATAGGATATGTTATTGGGCACGCCATTGTTATTGTCTCCTGAATAATCATTTGCATTGCCATTGAGCGGCCACCATCCGACTATGTGGGTTGGATCTATTGGCGCACCGCCTATACCTTCACTATACAAAGCAGAAATCTGATTGCTTGAAAGTGAAGTATTGTATACTTGTAGATTTGCTACCTCTCCATTAAGATAATAGCCGCCTCCTTCGTATTTTCCTATGGTGACCCCAGAATTTATTGCGCCCATTGATGCAGATATGCTGTTTGCAACAATTGAGTTTAGATAGGTGTTTGAATGCCCTGATGAAGGATCTAAGGTACAGGTAAGGAAATACCATCTGCCAGTTGAGAGTTGGCTAAAGAAATTATCGGACCTACTCGCGGTGTTGCTAAATACGGTACAGTCAGGTCCATTGCCACCACCTGACACAACATGATCTCCATATATGTAATAGGCATCTGGATTTCCAGCCATTCCATCGTCTATCAACATCCATGAGGTATCGGAGTTGAAACGAATCCACGCAGAGATTGTGAACGCTCCGGAGAGCGATATTTTTGCTCCGCTAAGATCCAGGTAGCTGCTAGCGCCGTTAAATTGCGCAACATATTGGGGAATCTCATTATTGCACTGCCCAGCAAGGCTGCTTCCGGCGATGGTGCGCACCACCCGGCAGGCCCCCGGGAGCGCATGTGGTGTCAGATTTGAGTTGTTGAATATTCCTAATTGAAAAAGGGCAACTATCACTATGGCGACTATCAGTATGGCCCAACCGTAGGTCATGAGGTACTCCATAGCCGATTGGAATTTTAACGATGTTTTTAGGACAAGTTTTGTACGCATAGAGTACCGAGTGCCAGATGAAATTCGGCGCAAAACGTCTCTTTCCAGTTGCATGAAGTTCTATTTGCAGGTAAACCTTTTATTCGTTGGTTTTATTTTTTACGGAGCTATCCGTCAGTTTATGTCATTCCAGAATTATTAGCAAGTTTTGCTTTAAGAGTTTTCATATTTGAGAACAGATCATACCGAAAGCGCCTTTCTCTTTACAGCTATCCTTATCTCAGATTCGAGCCTTCCAAGCTGCTTGTCATCCATGTTTACAAAATTCATGTACGAGGCTACTGTCGGATGCATCTCCCTGACTTTCGTGTACATATCCTGCGCGATCTTCCTGTAATCAGGATGGCCGCTTGGAGTTGATCTTAATTCGCAGAAGTGGAAGAGCTGCCTTGCATTCACCCTATAATACCACCGCGTATAGAAGCCATAGGTGACAACATACTGCGCCTGATATGGCAGCGTCTCATTGAGCTTGGTGTAGAGATCGGCTACCTGCGCCATCTTGCTCTTGTAATCATCAGATATCCCTATCGCATCAAACTCCTTTCTTGTGTCATATCCAAGGATAGTGGTGAAGTTCTGCCTCTCCTGCGTGCCGATCCTGTGCCTTTGCAAATCGCGGTATATCCCTATCCTTCCCTTGAGATCAAAGAGGTAATCTAGATTCTCAAAGGCTCTTCCTACTCTGTGACGCCGATTGCCCCTCACTCCAGTATACTTTCTTATTATCTCAAGGCGCTCCTCCTGCTTTATCTTTGCTGCCTTATCTAGCGCGTCTGTGAATGATATCCCATCAAGGAATCGGTATAGTATTGCCCCTGAGAGCATTATCTGTGCTTCAAGGTCCGGATTGGCAGCGCCCTTGCCGGCATACTCTATCAGGTCCACGGAGTTTTGGGACTTGATCGGTTGGGTCTCGAACCAGCTTAGATGCTCCCTTATCTCCTTGCTTCTTGAAGAGAGGAAGTCGCGGTAGTCGGATCCGTGCTTCTCGCCTATCCTCTTTGTAAGAGAGGGAACAAGCTTGTTGAGCTCCGCGAGCATGCTCTTTGCTACCCATCTTGATTCTGCAAGAGGGGATGCCAGCATCTTGTTTATCATACCATCGTATACTCTGGCGTTTGCACTCACACCAACATGCGTAAGGGTCGCCATCGGCAGATAGTCGCGCATGAAGTCAAGTGCATTGGCCTTCACGGCGTTGTCATACGACTTCTTAAGGTCGTCAACGCTTATCCCGTACTTCTCTGACATCTCATCTGTTAGTTCGGATGCCTTTACGGATATGTCGCCGATACGAAATGATTGATTATCAAACGGGTTCTCGGACTTTATGTAATCCGACATCCTTTGCAGATTGCCAGTGTACGAATCGAACAAGGAGTGCATCAGCGAGAGATATTCGTCTCCAAAGCGCGAGGAGAGTATGTCGGGATCCTTGTAGAACATGTACTCCCCATTGGGCAGCTTCTTGTCGAAGAACACGTAGCGCGACGACTTCTCGATGTATGAGCCCATGCGATTGTCCTCTATCTCCTTTACCGCAAGATTGGAGACGAACTCGCAGGACATCGGCAGACCTCCGGCCATCTCCTGTATGGAATCATCGCCGTAATCTATGAGCCACGATTCAAAGAACTCCCTACCGCGGCTCTTGTTTGGCAGGAATTCCTTTAGGAAGAGGCGCTTTCCTGTGAGCACGGTCCTGCTGTACCTTGAGAGAAGCGCGCCGACCTGCTCGGGAGTGAGATCCTCACCGAGCCTCCATGCGAATATGTTGCTTTTGGTGTTTGTGATGACGCGCTCAAGGCTCTTTGCTTCATCATCGCTAAAAGATTCGAGCTCTATTCCATTGTCATCTTCCGAGAATTTTAGCATTGATGCGGGCATGATACAACCTTTGTGGGCCGGGCAAAGAGCCACTATCTTAGCACCAATCACTAATATATTTGTGACTAGGCGCGAGCGGCACTAAGATACACCTGACCTATTGCGCAGTGCGTCTTATCAAGGCGCACTGAGCAGGTGCGCAGGGATAGCCAGTGCCCCTATGTATCCTGCAAGAAGGCTTGCGATAAGGAGCGATACGAAGAAGATGCCGAGCATCACGTACCAGCCCTTCCAGAAACCAGGCTTGAGGCCAGGCATTCTATCTGCTATAAGTGAGACCGGGAACGCAAATATTGCGGCTACTCCGTAGAAGAAGTACATTGCAAGGAGCGCTATGGGCTCCTGAGTGAGCCCTATCCCATATCCCTGTATTCCGTATATTATGACCATTACGCCAAATAGCAGAGCCATGAAGCCTGCATACTCCATCTTTCCGCCCATCCTTGCTGCTGCGGCGAATGCGAGCATTATGAGCCCGAATGAGACAAATGGGTCATAGAATAGTATGTTGTAGCTCCCTGGTAGAGGCCAAACGAACTGGCCCCAAAGGCCCATGACAACAAGATATGCTCCAACTATGGCAAGGGGAATGCTTCCTCCTTTTAGATATGTGCTGTAGTCCTTGCTTCTCTTCCTGTACGCAAGATACATCGATGCGAAAGTGTACAGCAAAAGAAATCCCGCTACGCTTATGGCAAATAGCGAGTACGCCAGATTGTCAATGAATACCACGTAATCACTAGATACATATTGGCAAAGAATATTTTTAAACCAGCTGAAGATTTTTATAATCGGGTGATACCTTCTTCACATGTGCATGGGCAGCTTTATCCTCAGGACATAGTAGATGTCTGATGAGAATCTGAGGAGTATTGCCGATATCACCACGGATAAAAGAACGGCTAGCGCAGTTATAGTAAGGAAATACTGAGAGATTATGCCTGACGTGACTGCCGCACTGACTATTATAAGCGAAAGCTCGCCGCGCGAGAGCATACCAAGAGAGGTAAAGAATGATGTCCTATAGCTCCTGAACGCCACCTGCGTGCCAACGAAGAGTCCTGCAAATTTTACTACAAGAATTATTGCAAGTATCAAGAAGAGCATTGACACGTTGACGTTTGCCAAATTTACTTCAAGCCCTACGCTTAGGAAGAAGAAGGATATGAATATGTAGGAGAATTTGCGCATATCATTTTCAAGGGCAGCCCACTTTTCCTTCCACACGCTGACCACGCTGCCGGCTATGTATGCGCCGAAGGATGCAGAAAGTCCAAGCGCGCTTGCTATGGATACGAACAAGAGCAGAGTACCTAGCGCGAGCATGAGAATGTCCTCCTCCTTTATGTCGAATCTGAATAGGAATCGATCCAGGAAGGCCGAGAATAGGTAGTATGCAATTATGAACAGAAAGATGGAAACGAAGAAGGATATTATCACCGCATTGATGGGGCTGCCCGATGACACGGATATCGAGCTGATTATGGCAAACACCAGGACGGTTATAAGGTCCTCTATTACGCTTATCTTTACTATTAGGTGTATGTCAAACTTCTTTGTAAGGCCCAGTTCCTGAAGAAGCTTTAGGGATATTCCTGTACTCGTTATCGAGAACGCCAATGCTATTATCATTGCCGTGGTAGGATCAAACCAGATTGAGAATATTATGTAGAGGATTGCAAAGGACAGGAGGAGCTCTATTAAAGCAGCTTGTATCTCCCTAAAGAAACCGGTTTTGAAGAGCTTGTATATTGAGAATTCAGTACCTATTGCAAAAAGAAGCATGACGCTGCCCAATCCGCCTATGAACGCTATAGATGCATTGTCCTGAAGATATCCAAGGGTCCCTACAACCATCCCTATTAGAAGGAATACTATAAGCGGAGGTACCTTGAGCTTGAGCGAGATTATGCTTGCAATGCAAAGAGCCAGTGCTGCAACTGCCAATCCTAGGAACTCTATCATTTTCTGGCCTCGCCTTAAAACTAATCAGTAGAAAGGAATTAAAAAGAAGCGGGAGCAGTGGAAGTGTGACTGCGCTCCCAAAATCACTAAAGGATTCCCCAACCCTCTGATTGGTATTTGGCATCCGTCGTTCTTAAAGGCAGCGGTAAGAGCAAGGGGCAAGTCGCAAGGTTTAAAATGACTCCTGGGCCGAAAAACCGTGCGCTCAGATCTGTTCGACGCCGATGCCTACAATCTCCTTCTTCCTCCGTCTCTTTGCAAGGAGTATGATAAGCATAAGGGCTATTATCAGGGCCGTTGCTATGTATGCAAGTAACTGGCTTGGATATCTTGCTGCTGAATTTGCAGAAACCAGAGCCGTTGTCGTGGCCTTTGATGGCACGAATACGCCTATGGTGGTCTTAAGTCCATTTGTTGGAAGAGTTATTGTGCATTTGTTCTTGTTTATTGAATAGTCTGTCACAGGTGTCCAACCGCTGGCTCCTAGCCTGTAGATGGATACTCCCGAACCGTAGACATTGCATTCATATCCAAGGTCGGTGGTGACCGATATTCCTGGATACGGCGAGACGCTTATGTTGAATCCAGTAAGCATGGTGTTTCCGGATATTAAAGGACCACCAGCGTACTTTGTTATGTTGATCTGTTCCTGAACATTGCTGCTCGAATTGGATGTGACAAGCGCCGAAAGATTTAATCCTACCACATGTATCTCCAGCGACTTGTACTTGGATATGCTTGCTTGGCCGTTATAGGCAGTACCTGCAGTAACAATGCTAGTCTGGCTTGGTGTAACATGCGTACTGTTTGTGCGATTTGTTGACGTTAGGGGCTTTGTGGATATTGGCACAGAGGCGCACATAGATACGGTTATTGTGTCCATTATCGGAAGGTAAGATATGTTGAGCAGCTCTATGCTGTAGTTAATTCCATTGTAGCTTCCCAGCTTATTCGATTTGAGCAGCTTTAACTCGTATGCAAAATTATTCACAGTTACTCCTGCAGTTGATGGCGTTATGAAGTTCTGCACTAGAGTGAATGTGTTGTTTAGAAGGATGACCTTCTGCGTTTCCTTCTGCGTGAAGTTTGATATATAGCTGCAATAAAGGCCTGGAGATACTGTTTTCTCCAGAACTGTCGGCTTGAATGTGCCTCCGCCTCCACCGCCGGATCCGCCGCCACCTCCTCCTCCACCGCCGCCAGAACCACCTGATGAAGGCGCTGGGCTTACCGAAGTAGATAATTTGGTTGAATTGAATATGAATAATTGTGTAGTGCCTTTGTCGTACACTACGGCATTGAACGTGAATGTTCCTGACGCCGAAGGCACAAAGTCATACGTTGCTACCCCATTGTAAGGAACGCCTGTCACCGTATTTGCAACGGTGCCGTTTGAGTAGGTAAAGTTTACAGTAAATGGACCGGTCCCATGCAGCAGATTTGCAGTTATGACATCACTATTCCCTACTGTAAGAGAATTTGTGCTCATAGATAGCGACGCAGATGGTGTTACGTTTACAAGCAGGGGTGTTGCTGATGAATTAACAGTCTTTGGCTTTGACGCTCTGTCGGTTACCTGGAACTTAAAGTGATACGTGCCGGTCTGCGTGAAGGAATTTGTCACAAAGGTGCAAGTCTCATTTGTACCAGAGACCTGGTTTGAGCCCATGCTTGAGCTAGGACATATGGAATTTGCAACGGCGTACGTATTGCTTGATGGGAACTCTACAAACCAGACATATGAATATGGAGGCACGCCGCCCTTAGGTATCGTGTGGTATATGTGGGCAGTCTGACCCTGGTCCGCTGGATCTATGCCTGGAGCGCTGAGATTTAATGCAGGGTATACTGCTATGGTAACTGGCCCTTTAGTTATACTGTATCCTGCAGAGTCAGTTATTATGATATAGAATTTGTAGGTTCCAGTAAGCGTGAGCTCATTGGTTGGGAAGGTGCAGGTAAGTATCGGCTGGCACTCTGCTGCTTTGGTAGTAGTGTTTGATCCTGGCAGTATTACTATCCAATTATAAGTATAAGGCGCAGAGCCTGAAGACGCATTGCTCTCTATGAGTGTCGCGTTCTGCGTCTGGTCGATGTATGCGATCGAGGTGTTAAATGACGTAAGTGGAATGGCGGCCACAGGAGGATTGTTGACTGCTATTTTTACAGAGCCGCTAGTCGTCTTAAATCCTCTGCTGTCGGTCACTACGACACCGAACGTGTAATTGCCAGTGGTATTAGGTCTGAATACAAAGCTTTCGCCTTCGGATATGGCGTTGCCATTTTCAGTCCATTGATAGGCGAACGGGGATGTTCCTCCGAGAATGTTGGCAGTTATTGTGTCATTCAAGCCGACATCAGTAGAAAGGCTCTGCGCTATGACTGTAGGATTACCTAGGCTTGGATCCGCATTGACAGTTATGTTTGCGCTTAGCAGCTTCGCCTGAGAATCGCTGTCTGTTGCAGTGACTGTTATGGTGTTTGTTCCTGCGACTGTGGCATTGAACGTTATCGTATTTGTGTTACCAGGAACTGATTTCCCTCCGACAGTCCATGCAAACGTGTATGGGCTCCTTCCTCCGGATACGTTTGCGGTTATTGTTTCATTTTGGCCTACGTTTAGCGTCGTGTACTTAAGCGCAAGTGAAGGCGAGCCGAATGATACTGCAGAGTATGCAGTTATTGTGACAGTTCCCTTGACCTGATGGCCCAATGCGTCAGTTACTGTGACATTGAATATGTAAGTTCCAGGTGCTGAAGGAGCGAATGCGACTGAGTTTGATTCCGAGACGACATTTCCGTTTTCGGTCCAATTGTATGTCAATGGAGCCGAACCTCCGGATACGTTTGCGGTTATGGTCTCATTCTGGCCTACGTTTATGTTTGAACTTCTAACAATGACGGATGGATTCCCTATGGATAGCGCGGAATTGACGATTATATTAGTATTTGCAGATGCCGACTGAGAATCGCTGTCTGTTGCAGTGACTGTTATGGTGTTTGTTCCTGCGACTGTGGCATTGAACGTTATCGTATTTG
>DAIDLJ010000021.1 GCA_027449585.1 Microcaldota archaeon
TTACCTCTCAAGTTTGGTGCTTGGCGCATTTCTGTCCGAATTCTTCTTTTCAGAGTATGTCAGTCAAAGAGTTATACGATTTGCGATGGGTATTCCGATAGGCTTCGCTCTTGCATCATATTCGGCGCTTGCGTTCAAAATACTCACCAAAGATTTTAATCAAGTCACTATCCTACTTGCTATCCTGCTAATGCTTGCTGTTTCCGTCTCGGTATATGAAATCAGAGCGAAAAAGGGAAGACTCCTTGCCAAACCGAAAGGAATCAAACTGGAACTATTAAATGAATTCAAGGATTACAGATTCCTGTATTGCAGTATATTTCTGATATCTTTCCTTCTTATCATAATGCAGTACAAAGGATTATCACAATCCGGAAGCGGTCTAATCGGAGCAGATAATTATGGTGTAGACTATCTTTTCCATCTGGGCATAGGCAATTCCCTCATCCACAATGGCTTTCCACCAGGGTTTCCATACGCTGCCGGCGCAATAAATGTCTATCCATTTATACCTGATTTTTACTCTGCAATATTGGTTAACTCCGGAATGGGTCTTGTTATACCGTTCTACCTAATGAACTTCTTGCTCTATTTTAGTATCGTCGCAATAGGATCCTATCTCTTCTATGTGCTCTCAAAGAACCAACTACTTCCCGCATTTGCGATGATCATGTTTCTTTTTTGCGGAGAGGGCCTTAGCCTTATTATCATGGGCATTTTGAATGCGCCAATCTTTCAGATGCAACCGTCTTCATTGTCACTTCTCTTGAGCAACCCCATTTTCCTGATAACGTATCCCTATTTCAACTTCGATATGCCCTTGATAAATAATTTTGCTCCACAACATGAGTATCTTCTGGGATTCCCTTACTCTTTGGTGATAATAACTATCGCATATATGGGATTTCTCAATGCGAAAAGATGTAAGTTGAATTACCGCACTTCAGCATTTTTGGGCGTTATGCTCGGTTTTCTTCCCCTTGTTCACCCACAATCATTCGTGGTGCTGATGCTTTTCGGTGCAGTGCTACTAACGTACACCCTGTATGCAAAAAAGGGCAGCGAGCGATTAGAGATGGCAAAGCACTTGCTGACAACAGCTATCATAGGTCTTGCAATAGCATCAGTAGAGCTATTGTTTATGCATTCTCAGCCACTTGGCGGCAAATTTATATCAAACGCCCTAACAAATCCGATATGGTACGGCAAAGGTGATAGCATTATTTGGCTCATGTTTCTCCATGTGCTCTTCTGGTTATCTGTATTTGGACCGATCTTGGTTATAGGTCTTGCCGGAATCTTCCTGATAAACCGAAGGCAGGTTCTGCTATTTATACCTCCAATAATAATGCTTGCCATATTAAATTTCATATGGTTCCCTCCAGGATTTGGCGATTCGAACAAATATACTGTATACCTGGTATTCTTCCTCGCCTTCTCCTCAGCGATTGTTCTTGAAAAACTCTTGAAGAGCCGGCGGACTGCTTTTAAGGCACTTTCAGTTCTGCTATTTGTTAGTGTGATTTTCAGCGGATTATTTGGCGATCTGCGTTCGGACATAACTGCAGTTTATCCGGTGGCAGATAGCCTAGCTCTCAATGCAAGTTCATGGCTTATGAATAACACAAATCCCAACTCACTATTCGTTACAAATTGCTATAAGGGCACATTCGATTTTCTACCTTCAATAGCGTCAAGGAACACGCTGCTAGATATGGAAACCTATACCCTCCCAATAGGTATATACTCATATAACATCAATCTTGTTTCACAGAACATTGACTCGATGATGCAGAACCCAAGCTGCAACCTGATAAAGGAGTACAATGTGAGCTACTTTGTAGTTGATAGGCTAAATTACATGATTGGTCCGCAGGACTGCGTCCAGGCAAACTACAATGCGCTTGCAAACTCCAATAATCTATCAATTGTGGCATACTTCCAGAATCAGACACTATCTGAGAACATAACTGTATTCAGAACGACTTGCGGATCCTAAATCTGTAGAAAAGCCTAGCGATGCTCGGCACGAATATGTAAACGTCCTTTAGCAGCCGTATGATTCCGGTGCGACGATTTCTTCTCTCGCTCCATCTTATCGGAACCTCGCACATTCTCATCTTCTTATAATGTGCAATCAGTATCGTTTCCGTGTCCCAAGCCCAGTGATCTTCTTCCGAGTCCCTGTAGATCTCATTGAACGCCTTCTTGCTAAAGAGCTTAAATCCACATTGGTGATCAGTGACATTGTCGCCGAAAATCAAGTTTATCATTATGTTGTATGTACGCGAGAATGCCTTCCTAAGTGGAGGCCGCCGCAGTTTGCTGCCTAAGCTGTACCTGGAGGCAAGTACTACATCGTATCCGATCCTTTGCTTCTTTACCAGATCCTCTATGTATGATACGCTCGGGCTCAGATCAGCATCCATATAGCAGTAGAGCTTGGAGTTGAACTTGCGCATTCCGTAAAGGACATCGCGTCCGCGCTTGCCCCGTATCCCAGACTCTAATATTTCAACTTTCGGGATGTGCCTTGACATGTCCTTCACAATGTCTATTGTTGAGTCCACCGAGTGCGCATCTATTATCACTATCTTGTAGTTCCTATACATCTTAGATAGCAGTCTGTTGGAGCTTGATATCATCTCCCTTATGAACGCCTCTTCATTGAATGTGGGTATCACAAGAAGGAAATCTAGCATATAAATTACGTCCTGCGCGTGCCAAATGATGGTTGCATGCATCTTCTACGTTAAGAAAGTATTAATATATTATTAAGCAAAACGCTAATCATGAGCATTCTGGGAATACATGATGGCCACGATAATGGAGCTGCCCTAGTTCGCGCAGGGGAGGTCTTTGGAGCCATAAACGAGGAGCGCTTCACAAAGCTCAAGAATGATGTCGGATTTCCAAATAACTCGATAGAGTACCTGATGAAGGATATAGAGATAAATGAGATAGAGAAGATCGCAATAGCACGGATAGACGGCGCAGCCATATTCACACGGTTAATCCCAGAAATAGATGTCCAGAGGCGCAAACTTTTCAGGAGGGAGGTGCCCAAACCGTCCTCGATTAACCTTCAGATATCTAACATAATATTCAAGTTTATACAGGAGCAGAGGCCGAAATGGTTCTGGAATCCCATCGGAAGGAGCGTTGGCGGTGCTGTCCTGGACAGGAGGCTCAAGAAGCTCGGACTTGACAAGAAGTTGGAATTTGTCGAACACCACACGGCGCATGCCGCAAGCGCCTACTACTCATCAGGCTTCAAGGAGGCGCTGGTGATAACGCTAGATGGGGCGGGCGATGGGTTGTGCGGATCGGTGTCCATAGGAGACAACGGCGAACTCAGGAGGATAAATGAGTTCAAGGCCGGCGCGAGCCTAGGCATGCTCTATGGGGCCGCCACAGTTGCGTGCGACATGCGATTTAGCGAGGACGAAGGCAAGCTAATGAGTCTTGCAGCATACTCCTTCCCAACAGAGATAAAGGAGCTCAAGGACTACGTCTATTATGATGAGAGCAAGAAACAGCTGCTTAGCAATTCTGGCAAGAAGTACGAGTTCTTCATAGCTGAGCACATGAGGAACACGCTGCTATGGAAGAACAGCAGGGAGGCATTTGCATACTCTGTGCAGAAGTATGTGCAGGAGCAGGTTCTCAAGATAGTCAGGCAGCACATAAAGGAGACCAATATACACAAGATAGCCGTTGCAGGAGGGCTTTTTTCAAACATCATAATAAACATGCTGATAAACGAGCTTCCAGAGGTCGAGGAGCTCTTCGTCTTCCCGCAGATGGGCGACGGCGGGCTGGCACTTGGCGCGGCATATTATATAGACTTCAAAGAGAACGGCAAGTTCAACAGGAAGCAGATAGACAATCTCTATTATGGACCAGAGTATTCCAATTCGCAGATAGAATCTGTGCTTAAGAAATACAAGAGGAGCAAGAAGATCTCTTATGAGGAGGTTAGCGACATCGCAGGGCATACCGCAGACGCAATGCTCGAAAAAGGGGAGGTAGCTCTCTGGTTCCAGGGAAGAATGGAGTACGGGCCCAGGGCTTTGGGAAACAGGAGCGTTCTTGCTCTCCCCAATAAGCATGAGAGCAGAGACGAGATAAATCTCATAATCAAGAAGAGGCCGTACTATCAGCCATTTGCAAGCACCATACTGGAAGAGGACGCCAAGAAGCTTCTTGAACCTTGCATCGGCAAGAACAGGTTCATGACTGTGGGATATAGGATCCGCAAGGAGCACGAGGGCGATCTTGTTGCAGCATCGCACATAGACGGAACTACAAGGCCGCAGATGCTTGGAGCAGAGAACAGGAGGTACCGCGAGCTTATAACTCGCCTGAAGAAGTCTAACGGCATAGGTGCCCTGCTCAATACCAGCTTGAACAAGCACGGCAGGCCGATGGTCATGGATCCTGAAGATGCGATCTGGACCTTGCTAAATACCGGAGCCAAAAATCTCTCAATAGGAGACTTTCGCGTTAGCAAGCGATGAGGCTTTTCGTGCGCGCAGCGCATAATCAGGTTTAAATACCTTTTGAAAGAATATCTACTTGCTATTTCATACGGATGAATGGCAGTTTTAAAGTCAGAGATGATAGCTTGGCTGATTTAAGCAACGACGTTAGGCTGGCAGTAGACACGGGAAAGGTCAGCTTGGGCTATCGCGAAGTAATAAAAGCGGTCAACACAAACTCCGCAAAGGTCGTCGTGGTCGCTGAGAATGGAAAGAAGTCAGTGATAGACGACATAAACCATATCTGCAAGATTGCGGGAATAAAGCTTGTGAGCTTCAAGGGAGGCTCGCTGGAGCTAGGTACAGTGTGCGGTAAGCCGTATTCTGTGAATAGCCTTGCTATAATAGAAGAGGGCAACTCAAAGATAGTTACCGAAGAATATTAATGGTGTATATTTGCCAAAAGGAGAATTTGCAGCAAAAGAACTCATAAGGAAGAGAAAGAGATACAGGATGCTCAAGAAGTGGTGGAAGAGGAAGTTCTTCAAGCTCAAGGCAAAGCACGATCCGGTTGGAACAGTTCCAATGGCAAAGGCGCTTGTGCTCCAGAAGTTCGTGCTCCAGCAAAAGCAGCCTCACTCAGGACTTATAAAGTGCGTCAGAGTGCAGCTTGTCAAGAACGGCAAGACAGTCGGCGCGTACGTTCCATACGACGGAACGATAAATTTCATAGAAGAGCACGACGAAGTTACGATTCAGGGCATGGGCGGCTCGCAAAGAGGCCAGATGGGTAGCATACCTGGGCTAAAATACAGGGTAATTGCGGTGAATGGGACAGATATCTGGCAGATCGTAAAGGGAAAGAAGGAGAAACCTAAGAGATGATTTTTATGGCAGAACACGAACAGCTCGCTGAAAAGAAGGAGGAAGTTCCAATGGTACCTGAGACTAGGTCTACAGAAGTTGCAGTCAGTGCCGCTGCTCCTGAGCAGCCAAGGCGCAGGGCGCCTGCGAAGGCTAAGAACGTGGAGATGCTGCAGGAGGAGAATCTCCTGTTCCAGAAATACGATGTCAAGGGTCTTGCGGTGAACGATGCAAGTCTTGAGAAATACATAAAGCTCAGCAAGAGGTCCTATCCAAACATATTCGGAAGGAGAAAGTACCATGCATATTACTTATCCCACGTTGACGTCGTTGAAAGGCTCATAAGCAAGATAATGAGGGGTGGCACCGGAAAGAAGATCTCCGGAAAGGTCATAAGAAGGAAGGGCGCCCTTCAGGGAAAGAAGCTTAAGGTAATGCACATACTTGAAGAGGCATTTGAGATGATCCAGAAGAAGACCAACAAGAATCCTGTCCAGGTACTTCTAGAAGCTGTCCAGAACGCCGCTCCGATAGAGGACACTACAAGAGTCAGATATGGAGGCATAAGCTACAATGTCGCGGTAGGGATAAGCTCGCAGAGAAGGCTTGACGTCGCGCTGAGGAATGTTGCGCTAGCAGGTCTTATGTCATCATTCAAGAACAAGAAGACACTCGCAGAGGCTCTTGCAAACGAGATAATACTTGCATCCACAAACAGCCCTGATAGCTACGCGGTGAAGAAGCGAGTCGAAGTGGAGAGAATAGCCAAGAGGGCAAGGTAAGCATGGTAAGAAAGGAGTTCGTAGCAGATGAAGTCGCAAGGATAATGACTGATGTCGACAGGGTAAGGAACATCGCCATCATTGCGCACGTGCACCACGGAAAGACCACGCTAACCGACTCCCTTCTGTCAATGGCAGGCGTTATATCAAAGTCCGTAGCCGGCGATGCGCTCTATACTAATTATGAGGCAATAGAGAAGGACAGGAGGATGACAATAAAGTCAGCAGACATCTCCCTGGCATTCAATTACAAGGACAAGGACTACATAATCAACCTCATAGACACTCCAGGTCACGTGGACTTCGGGGGGCACGTCACAAGGTCGATGAGGGCTGTCGACGGTGTGGTTCTCGTAGTCGATCCTGTAGAAGGAATAATGCCACAGACGGAGACGGTGCTAAGGCAGGCTCTCCAGGAGAAGGCAAGGCCAGTGCTGTTTGTCAACAAGACAGACAGGCTACTAAATGAGCTCAAGCTGACCCAGGAGCAGACCTTCGAGAGGCTGGTAAAGCTCATAACAGATCTCAACAAGATGATAGTAAGGTTTGCGCCGCCTGAATTCGCGCAGAAATGGATACTTAGCGTCGAGAACGGAAGTGTTGCATTTGGCTCCGCTTACAAGAAATGGGGCCTATCAATGTACATAATGAAGAAGTACAATGTCACGTTCAAGCAGATATTCGATCTCACCGCAAAGAACGATGAGGCTGAGCTGCAAAGACTTGCCCCGATAGATGAGGCAACTCTCTCCATGTGCATAGAGCATCTTCCAAGTCCAAGGGAGGCGCAGGCCTATCGTATACCCCACCTTTGGCACGGTGATCTCAATACCGAGGATGGTAAGGCGATGACCTCAGTTGACCAGAAGGCGAAGGTCAACATGGTGGTCTTCGGTGTCTCCTACGATCAGCACAGCGGAGAGGTCGCGATTGCAAGAGTATTCTCTGGTACGGTAAAGAAAGGGACTGAAGTATTCATCAGCGGAAATGCAAACAAGCAGAGGGTTCAGCAAGTCAGCCTGTTCATGGGTCCTGATAGGGTAATAGTGGATGCCATATCCGCAGGCAACATTGCAGGGCTTGTGGGTCTGGATAATGTTTCAATAGGAGACACGGTCAGCGAGAACGACATAGCGCCGTTCGAGCAGATAAAGCATTACTCAAAGCCGGTAGTTACAAAGGCCATAGAAGCCAAGGACACGCGGGATATGGGCAAGCTAATAGAGGCGCTCAGGGAGCTCACCAAAGGGGATCAGACGATAATTGCAGAGCTCAATCAGGAGACAGGGGAGCACCTGGTCAGCGGTATGGGGGAGCTCCACCTAGAGGTGATCGAGACCAAGATCAGGGACGAATTCAAGGTTCCAATAACGACATCAGAGCCTATAGTGGTATACAAGGAGACCATAACCGGAGTGGCAAAGGACGTCGAAGGGAAGTCTCCAAACAGGCACACAAAGTTCTACTTAAACGTCTCGCCGCTCGAGCCCGGAGTGCTGGATCTGCTCGACAGCGGGCAGTTCAAGGAAGGAAAGCCAAAGGGCAAGGCGCACATAGACGAATTCATAAAGGCCGGAATGACAAGGGACCAGGCAAAAGGCGTGGTGAACATAAGGAACAACAGCGTTCTCATAGATTCCACCAAGGGAGTCCAGTACCTCAATGAGGTAATGGAGCTGTGCATAGAGGCATTTGACGAGGCTGTCAAGGACGGTCCTCTGGCCAGGGAGAAATGCACCGGAGTAAAGGTAGAAATAATGGATGCAACTATCCACGAAGATCCTGTTCATAGGGGCCCTGCGCAGATAATACCTGCAATGAGAAGGCCTATATATGCCGGAATGCTCATGGCCGGAGTCATACTTCTTGAACCTAAGCAGAAATTCACAGTAAACATACCGCAGGAATACCTCTCCGAAATAATCACATTCCTGCAAGGAAAGAGGGGTCAGATACTAGACATACAGCAGGAGAATGAGCAGGCCACAGTGCTTGCAAAAGTTCCTGTCGCCGAGGTAATAAAAGGCTTCTCAAACGAGATAAGGAGCCTTACCCAGGGCAAGGCCATATGGTACCCAGAGTATGCCGGATATGAGAAGCTTCCAAAGGACCTGCAGGACAAGGTTGTCAGGGAGATAAGGAAGAGGAAGGGAGTACCAGAGGAGCCTCCAACGCCTCAATCCTTCATGGACTGATCTTCTAGCGGGCAAGTCTTCAAAAATGCACTCGAGAGGACAGAATCATTTATATACCTATACGGTATAATGTAATTCTACATTGCATAATGCAACTATTTGTTGCACCAATGAAATGAGGTGTAAATATGGCAAAGAGCTATGTGAAATTCCAAGTGACTAAAGATGTCGCCGACAAGGCGCTGGAGGCAGTAAGGCTGGCAAAGCAGGGTGGCTCGGTAAGGAAGGGCATTAACGAGGTCACGAAGAGCGTCGAGAGAAATCTTGCTTCGCTTGTAGTGATAGCGGAGGATGTCGAGCCTGAAGAGGTAGTCATGCACATACCTACTCTTTGCGAACAGAAGAAGATAGCGTTCGTATATGTCCCTACAAAACAGGACATAGGAACGGCAATAGGTATAAATGTTCCTTGCTCTGCGGTTGCAATAGAGAAGGCCGGAAGCGGCGAATCCGCAGTTAAGGAGGTCATCGCAAAGGTCACAGGAAAGGCTGCACCTGAATCCGGTTCAAAGCCTGAGGCAAAGAAGGAGGCGCCTGCCGCTCCAAAGGCCGAGAAGCCAAAGAAGGAGAAGCACGCCAAGCTGGAAGCCAAGGAGTAAACAATCAAATAAAGTGTTCTGATGGCTGAAGAGCAGAAAATCGAATCAACCCATAAGGAGTCAAGGGAGCAGAAGCCCAAGGTCAAGGCTCAGGAAGAGTCCACCCAATCGCAGCAGTCTGCGCCAAGTGCATCCGATGAAAAGAAGTTCGAAGGCTACCTCTCAGAGGTCGTCGAGCTCGCAGGCAGAAGGACCGGGATATACGGAGAGATAAAGCAGGCCATGTGCAAGATACTTGAAGGGAAGGACAAGGGCCGTGTCATAAGGAGAAATATCGCAGGCAGGATCGAGGTCGGAGACATAATAAGGCTACCGGACACCAGCAGGGAGGATAAGCCGATAAGGTCAAGGTAATAATTATGAAATGCTCTTATTGCACCGCTGAAATAGAGAGGGGTACTGGAATGATGTATGTCAGGAAGAACGGCACGGTAAGATACTACTGCTCCACAAGGTGCTACAAGCTCAACGCGCTGCACAATCGCACCCCGAGCAAGAAGGAGATCGAAGAAAGGGCGAAGGGATAAGCGCCTATTTTTATATTGAAATGAGTATACCTTAGCGAGCACACGACCAATTCACGTGAAGATGATGAAGAAGCTTTCAAATGCGATAATAATAGTGCACTTCGGTGAGCTCTGGCTGCGCGGAAAGAACCGCAACTCATACATACAGGCACTAAAGAGGAACATAACCGATAAGCTTGCCGGAGAGGGATTTACCTTAAAAGACGACTATGACCGCCTGATAATAACACCTGGAAGGCGATCCAGCATAGATGTCATCGCGTCAAAGGTGTCCAAAGTATTCGGCGTCAGCGCGTATGAAGTTGCATACATCTCCAAGCCCACTCTAAGGAGCATAGTCTCCACATCGATATCTCTGATAAGGAAGGAGGGGCTAAAAAAGGTCAAGATAATACCGCACAGGTCCCACAAGGAGTTCAAGTTCGACTCAATGGACATAATCCGTGACCTTGCAAAGGCCGCACAGAGGATTGGAGCAGAACCAGTGGTAAAGGGGTTCGAGTCACAGATATACATAAGCGTGAAGAAGGATGCCGCATACATCTACTCGGAGAAGCGCAGGGGCGCAGGAGGCCTGCCAGTAGGCACAAGCGGAAGGTGCGTTGTACTTCTTTCAGGAGGAATAGACTCTCCTGTGGCTGCATGGTATGCAATGAAGCGTGGTCTAATCCCAATCTACGTGCATGTGCATGGGTTCTCATCAAACGACGAGGCGAGCTCTTCGAAGATAAGCAGGATAGTTAGATTGCTCTCAGAATATTATCCTAGTGGCCGCACTTACTACATACCTTCCCACATATTCCAGATGGGAGCGATCAAGACTGGAAAGTATGAGCTCGTGATGATGAAGGGCTTCATGTTGAGGGTGGCCGAGGAGATAGCCAAGAAGGAAGGCGCAGGGGCGATAATCACAGGCGAGAGCCTGGGGCAGGTAGCATCGCAGACGCTCTCAAACATAGCTGCCGAGGAGAGCATGTCTGGCCTTCCCATACTCCGGCCGCTCATAGGCATGGACAAACTGGAGATAACAGATTACGCAAGAAGGATAGGTACTTATGAGGAGTCCATAAAGCCGTATAAGGACGTCTGCTCTATAAATGCAAGGAATCCTGCAATAAGCATGAGTCCAAAGCTCTTCAAGTCGATATCAAAGGATATCAATCTCATAGGACTTGCAAGAAGGTCAATAAAGATAGGCGCAGCCTTGCAATAGCTATTTTTATATATTTTGCATTGAATACCAATTCATGGGTCTTATAGCAAATGTCTTCATAATCGCAGTGATAGTCATTGCCATACTATTTGCAGTCTCGTACCTATCGCAGGGTGCAAAGCAGTCGCTAACAAACGCGCAGGCCATAGCCCAGGTTACCGAGTTCATAAAATCGTCCTTCCCCAATTCAGTGGTAAATGTTACGACGAATGCCACTCCTTCATTAGCATATCCTGGCAGTTGGTCGATAAGGGCGCAGGCGATAATAAACGGCTCAAAACCATGCCCGTCGGATTTCGTATACACATTTGACGTGCCTGCGTTCTCTCTCGTGAACAACACCCAGAACGTCTACACCTCAAACTGCAAGATATATGAGACTGCCATTGGGGCATCTCCTATAGCAATAGCATGGACGTACGCAAAACTTAATCTGTCTCAGGTGCACCAATTCGTCGATAAGTACTCATACGCCAATGTCTCTGTAACAGCAAAGCATTACCAGACACTGCCCCTAAACGGCACAAACGTGACAAACGTCTGGCTGGTTACCTACTCCGCGCCGCTTTCAAACCATACCGTCTCCGTGGTGCTGGGTCAGTCAAGCGGAATAGTGCTGAGCATTTACAACACCTCCAAGCCTAGCTGATGCCGCGCTGCAGTATCGCTATCCTCTTGCTCTCTCCCCTATGTTCTATGTCTCTATATCCTACGGGCGTGAACCTTAATCCTGAGAAGAACTTCATGGCATCAGCGTTCTCCTCGTCGACTTCTGCGGTGAATCTGGTCATGCCAATTCTCACTGCTTCCTCCATGGCCTTAACCAGAAGCTCTCCGCCGATGTTCCTGCCGCGGTAGCCGCGCTCTACGAGTATGCCCACAACGCCCATGTCAAAATCCGCTCTTGCAATTTCGCATTCAGCTGCTATAATCCCACTGTCATCTGTGATAAGATCCACGAGCCTGTGGGATGCAATTGCGCGCAGCTTCCCTTCGAATATCTCTTCTATCTGCTGTACTGTCGGCTCATCCTCGAACCAAGTTGCAAGCGGATAATCGTAGTATGCACTTATCATGAACTTCGAAAGCCGCTTAATATCGTCATGTGCGAGCTCGCGTACGCGCAAAATATGCACCAATTGCAGTAAGAGTAGCAAAAGAAAATCTTTTAAGCATTCCAATGCAAAGCAATTACGGTTGTATGGCGCTAAGCAGGCAGGCAGCAAAGAAGATACTAAAGGAGTCCGGCGCGTTGAGAGTCAGTGATGAAGCCGCTGACGAGCTTGCCGAGACAATAAATAAGTTCGCATATGGGATTGCAAAGAAGGCCGTCAAGCTTGCATCGCATGCAAAGCGCGCCACAGTAAAGAAAGAGGATGTCGACTTGGCATCCTAGCTCTTTTTAGAGAATTGCTAGCGCAGAGACTCCTCCAAGCTTGAGCAGTATCATAGTGCCGACTCCAGGAAGTCCAAAGAGCGCTATGGATACGAGCTCCGGAACGGAGTAACTAAACGTTATGCCCATCACGCTGGTTGCTATGTAAAGCAGTATCAGCCCGAGCAGAACGTTCATGATGAATCCAACTATTATCTTGGTCATCAGTCCCCCAATCTTGAGCACAACGAAGATCAAAAGCGCTATGCCAATCACGGTGAACCCAACAGACGCAAAAGAGCTCAGAATTGATGAAAGTACCATGAGATAGGATTGGCAGCATAATCTTATATTCTATTCTATTGGGATTCGGAATAGCAAATCCGGCATATGTTCAAAAAGTGTCCTAGCGTACTTACTTGCTGTCATGACGAAACTTCTATTTATATACCTCTGCGTACATAATCCTTTAGTGGTGTGCGGACGGCTCACGGTCACTATGACTGAGGAAGCTCTCCCCATGCAGAGTGCGTGTGGCGCAATGCCTTATTCGGAACAGAAACGATACTGCTGCGGCGCATAAAGCGATGACAATACGAGCGCGCCGGTGCAGGTGAAACGGCCGATGTGCGCACAGTGAGCATGCAAGGCCTAAAGGCCGCTTAGTCGAATGCCGTCTAAAACAGAAGGGGGGCTACGGCACACCACACTATTTTCTTAAGGCAAAAAGAGTAATCTCCTGCCTGTTGTGCGGAAGCACCTTCCATCTCTTTATCCTAAATCTTGGCCTAAGCCTTGCCTCGACCTCCTTCATGTATCTCCCAACATTCTTGTGCATGCATTTTAGCGTCATTATCAGCACGGCTCCTCTCTTCATAAGCTTGGAGTACATCATAATAGCATCTGCAGATTCTATACCCCCAGCATTTATGTCATCACCTACAAAATCGGCATTCAGACCGCAAAGTGCAGGATACGCTTTGTCAAGTCTGCATATCAGATGCACTATGCTTCCTGGCCTTGGGCCACTTCCGGCAATTCCAAAATGCTTTACGTCATTTACTATCCTTATCCCCACTCCTTCCTTTCTTATCTTGCCGTATTCCAATCTTCCGCTGTCTATTGCTATGACTGAAGCGCCTTTTTTTGCCAGGAAGAGGCTCCATCCTCCAGGCGCAGCTCCTATGTCAATGGCAATTTTCGGCGCGCCAATCCCAAATTCTCTAAACGCCTCAATTATCTTGAACTCTGCCCTTGATACCTTTTTTTCCTTGTTCTCCCTGAAAGGATCTATGAATCCATGCGGGTGAGTTGCAATGTTTATCTTTCCCCAATAGCACTTACTGTCCATCAGAACGCAGTAGGCCAGGGTATCTGCAGACTTCAAATCAATGCTGTATCCGCTTCCTTCAAGCTCCTTGCCTATCGCAACTTCTATGTCCTTTGCAGAGTATCCTCTCTTGCAGTTCACGTCAAAGCATTCAAGCCTAAGCAACTCTTCTTTGTCAAGTCCAAGCCTGTAAAAACCCTTTTTTATTGAAGGTATGTATCTCTTCTGGTCTATCCTATACCCTTCTACAAGCGGAAAGTAGCCGTATATGAACGTTGCCCGATCCAATTCCCTGATCTTTCTTGAACTTATATCTGCTATCATAAGATTGTGCTGCTCACTAATTATCCTTGGGCTACCTACCTTCTCCAGCTCCTCAATTGCGCTTTTCCTAAAGCTGTCTGCATACAAAAATAAGTAGATCATGGTAAACTTGCCCTAAAGTGTCGCATGGACTTAATCCTAATTACTAATATGCCTCAAAGGAAACTATTTAAATGATGATATTTAATATCTATTTATGCCTTCTTCGAGACAAAAAGCGGCAGCCAAGAACCACAAAGCAAAACCAGTCAATCCTATAGAAAGGGCGCAAACATCAATAGAATATCTATCCACATTCTCAATAGCATTGCTGATAATATTAGTAGTGCTTGCTATGATGGGCCTCAACTTCTTCGGAAATAATTCTGCGCAGAGTCTTGCTTCATCATCATGCTACCTATCGGCAGGGCTCGAGTGTTCTCAGATTGCGATAACAAATAACGGCGTAGCTGCATCGGCCATAATAATATTCACGAACAATCTTGGCAGGCAGATAAACTTCCAGAATTCAAACTCAATAGTGGTGACCTCCGGTGTAACGCAGAAATCATACTTTGGCAATTGCTATCCTGTAAATGCGGTTCCCGGCGCAACAGTCGTATGCAACGCAACACTTGCAGGCTACTCTCCTTCAGTGGGGGAGCAGCTCAGCCCGACGTTTCAGCTCAAATATTCGGAGTGTATTAATGGCCAATGCAGTAACTATAATACTTCAGGAAGCGGGATAACATATGTATCAACAAATATACCTCTTTACAAAATCACGCTTTTAACAGATCCATCCGGAGGAACCGTCTCTGTAAACGGCGTCCCATACCTTAGCAACTCCATACTTTACTTCGTAGGTGACATCTCATATTCGATAGATGCGCAGCCATCCTATAGCGGCACTGCATTCCAGGGATGGGTAACTCAGGGCGGCGTCATCGCTTCAAATACGCTAAGGTTGTCATCTTCAGCCATAGCATCTTCTAATGGTATTCTTGAAGCGTCATACATCCCTCCATCTACCTCCACTACCTCCACCACATCATCCTCCACTACATCCACTTCTACTGGTACATCAACGTCCACTACAACTGTCGCTGCCACCAACGCAGCTACCAATGCAGCATCAATCATAACAACCAATCTCGCCACCAATGCAGCATCAATCATAACAACCAACCTCGCCACCAATGCTGCGTCTTCTTCTACTGGCTGCCCGACTGGTGTTTCAGTCTACGGAAGCGCCAACATAACGCTTGCAAACGGCACAACAATCACCGCAGACAGTATACGCGCAGGCACGATGATACTATCCTACAATCTAGTCACGCACATGCTCCAGCCATCCCTTGTATCTGGAGTGTATAAGCTCACTGCGGACAATACATACACCTTTAACAACAAGTTGAAGGTGGATGGGAACGAGATAATGCTGATAAACGGCGTGTGGGCCAGGGCCTACACGGCAAAGGTAGGCGATTACCTCTTCGACCCTCTTACAAATGAGCGCGTGGCCATAACCGATATCAATGTGACAAACACCGGAGGCAACGTGTACGACCTTATAGGGTCACCGGTAAACAATTACATTGCAAACGGATTCCTGATAGACAAGGACACCACTGCCGGTCCCGATAGTTGTGAGTCAGTAACTGGCAGTTCAATGATAACGCTATCAAACGGATCAACAGAAAAGGTAAGCAGCCTGCAGCTAGGCA
>DAIDLJ010000022.1 GCA_027449585.1 Microcaldota archaeon
TTCATTACCCACACCTGGGAATTCTGGCTGCTTCCCGGTGCCTTCATTGCAGCTTCTATCGCGGCTTCAAGGGCAGCCGCATGAGCCTTCTTTGCATCAGTATCCGAATAGACTGCCCAGTTGCTCTTCGGAGGAAGCGAGTGCTCCATAAAATGGACGTTTGCCAACTCCTCTAACAGAATTCCAAGTTTAATGTGCTGCTTTTCAGAAAGTCCGTCAATGCTGAACTTATGTTTGTGTACGTACACTAAGATCCCCAAAATTAGATTGCCGACCTCTTATTTATGTGTTTTGTGCAACGCCAAAGGTCTATCCCACGTACCCCCTGACTTTAAGCAGCTCCGCATTTAATATGGCCGCTCCCGCAGCTCCACGGACAAGGTTATGTCCAAGGACTATGAACTTATAATCAAGTATGTTGCAGGGCCTTAGCCTGCCTACAACAGATGCCATTCCGTTCTCAAGATTGACGTCAAGCTTGGGCTGCGGCCTGTTGTCCTGCTCCAGGTAGACTATCGGATGCTTAGGTGATGATGGGAGTCCAAGGGATCTGTTTGGCCTAAAATCCTCAAAAGACCTAAGTATATCCTCTTTCGAAGCCTTTTCCCTTAGCTTTACGCTAACGGATTCGGTGTGCCCGTACTTAACCGCTACGCGTGTGCACTGTGCGCTTATCTTTATCTTAGCATAATCTATACTATCCTTGCCTGCATTGCCAAGGATCTTGAGCGGTTCGGTCTCCACCTTGTCCTCCTCATCGTTTATGAAGGGAACCATGTTGTCAACGATGTCCATCGAAGAAACGCCCGGGTATCCTGCCCCGCTTAGCGCCTGCATTGTAGTGACCATGACCTTGTCGAGTCCGAAGCTGTCAAAGAGCGGCTTGAGCGCCAATGTCAGATGTATTGTTGAGCAATTCGGGTCCGTTACTATGAATCCATCCCAGCCGCGCTTCTTCTGCTGGCTCCTTATCAGATCCACATGATCGGCATTTATCTCTGGTATAAGCAGCGGGACATCGGGATCCATCCTGTGGTTCTTTGCATTACTTGAAACTGCATATCCCTTTCGGGCAAAATCCTCCTCAACCTCCTTTGCCACTCCAGAATCCAGTGCGGAGAGCACTATATCGCAATCAAGGTCGGGTTTGCATTCCTTTACTACTATGTCCTGTGCATACTTTGGTATTGACGGGCTTATGTTCCACCTGTTCTTCATAACCTTTCCATAGCTGTCACCGGCGGATTTCTCGGAGGCTGCAAGCTCCGTTACTTTGAACCAAGGATGATTCTCAAGTAGCTGTACCAGAGTCTGTCCGACCATCCCCGTAGCTCCCAGTATGCCAACAGATAATTTCGCCATTTTATCTACTGAAGAAAGTAGTATGGAGCCTCTTGACAGCCTTGTCTGCGTACTTCTCGGCTATCACAACGCTCTTGTTCTTCTTTGACACGCTTGAGGATACCATCTCTATCTCTATGCTCTTGAGCGACGTGTACATGTCCTGAAGTATGTCCGGCATGTAAAGCAGGTCGTTTCCGACAAGAGAGACGCGCGCCCTGTTGCTCTTCGCCTCCACTTTTCCTATTGCCTGTAGTTCGGCCATTAGCTTGGGGCTCTCGTCCCGTTCGTCTATCGTTACTGATACGCCTATCTTCGAGTTAGACACCAGATCGACCGAAATCCCATTCCTCTCAAAGACTTCAAGTACCCGTCTTAAGAATTCCCTAGAATCGACCTTTCCTGTAGAAGATATGCTTATCGCCATTATGTGCTTTTTGTATGTTATCGAAGTTATCCTAGATCCCGCGCCAACGCTGTTAAGCACAAGTGTTCCTTTGTGCGAAGGATTGAACGTATTAAGTATCCTTACAGGTATGTTGTTCTCTACGGCCGGAAGTATGGTCTTTGGATGCAGAACCTTTGCGCCAAGCATGGCAAGCTCAGTAGCCTCCTTGTAAGACACCTCATCTATGCTCCTTGCGGACTTGACTATTTTTGGGTCCGCGGTCATTATTCCGTTAACATCCGTCCATATCTGTATCTCCTTCGCTCCAACTGCAGCGCCTACTATCGACGCGGTATAATCGCTCCCGCCTCTTCCAAGGGTCGTTATCTCGCCCTCCTTGCTCTTTCCAAGGAATCCTGTGATTACAGGTATGCAACTCTTTCCTGCAAGCGCCTTTCTTATTCTCTGATAAGTGTAAGATGTTATGTCTGCATCTCCAAAATTTGAGGTTGTTATCATTCCTATGTCATAAGCATCATAAGCTTCACCGTCAAGCCCAGAGCTTCTCATGCACGCGGCGACTATCCGGGCAGACATGCGCTCTCCGAAGGACATAAGCTTGTCAAGGTTCCTAGGGCTGAGTTCAGCGAGCATGAATATGTCTCCAACAAGCTTTCCAAGCTGTTCAACTTCTGGCGCTATTATCTTCCTTTCGAGCTTAAGCTCGTCTATAGTATCATAGTGCCTCTTGACGATTTGATCAAGCATGACGCTGACATCCTTGCCAGACGCTGCCTGTTTCCCCATCTCTATCAGAGTATCGGTTATTCCGCCCAGCGCGGATACAACCACTATAGGACCGTTCCCCAGTTGTGATTTTACTATCCCAACAACTTCACGGATTCTTAAGGCATTTCCTACGGAAGTGCCGCCGAACTTCATTACTATCATTGGATCTTCACTTTATTTGCTTGCATTAAGAATAAAAAGGCTCTCCCCTAAAATTTAGCTCCAGATAAAAAATTTGGTACCGAATTTCAATCTCAAATAAAAATTTGTTTCTGCATGTGCACGTCAATTATCGGCGACAGATGCAATGAAAGATAAACCCTTACACAAAACTTAATAAGATGAACATAAAATAATCTATCATAGATCTGTGTGATGTCATGGGGAAAATATTGATCATAGGTGCTGGAGGAGTCGGCAGAGTCGTCGTGCAGAAATGCGCGCAGAATTCAGAAGTGTTCAATGAGATAACACTCGCAAGCAGAACATTGGAGAAATGCGAGCAGGTTAGAAAAGATGTAAAGAAAAGAACTGGCAAGGACATAAATGTTGCTGCAGTCAATGCCGATAACGTCATGGAGCTCACCGCTCTTATAAAAAAGGTGAAACCAGACCTGGTAATTAACGTGGCTCTCCCCTACCAGGACTTATCAATAATGGAGGCATGCCTTGCAGCAGGCGTAAACTATCTTGACACGGCAAATTATGAGCCTCCAGATGAGGCACACTTCGAATACAGCTGGCAGTGGGCATATAGAGAAAAGTTCAGGAAGAGGGGATTGATGGCGGTTCTCGGATGCGGCTTCGATCCGGGCGTCTCCAACATTTTCACTGCGTATGCGCAAAAGCATCTCCTAGACCGGATAAATTACATAGATATACTCGACTGCAACGCCGGAAGCCATGGGCATCCATTCGCCACAAATTTCAATCCGGAGATAAACATAAGAGAGGTTACGCAGGTAGTGCGGCACTGGAAGAATGGCAAATGGATAAAGACCCCGGCGATACTTGACCAGAAGAGCGTTCACTTCAGCTTCAACTATCCAGTAGTTGGAAATAAGGAAAGCTACCTGCTCTACCACGAGGAGCTCGAGTCCCTCGCCAAGAACATAAAGGGCCTTAAGAGGATAAGGTTCTGGATGACCTTCTCTGAGAATTACATAAACCACCTGCGCGTGTTGCAGAATGTCGGAATGACAAGGATAGACGATGTTGATTATGAGGGCAAGAAGGTCGTGCCGATAAGATTCCTCAAGGCGCTTCTTCCGGATCCGGCGAAGCTTGGTTCAAACTACACCGGAAAGACAGTAATCGGAAACGTAATGTCCGGGACAAAGGATGGGAAGAAGAGGTCATACTATATCTACAACGTGTGTGACCATGCGGAATCTTTCAAGGAGGTCGGCGCTCAGGCCATATCCTATACCACCGGAGTGCCTGCAATGATAGGCGCAATGCTTATGGTAAATGGCACATGGAAAGGAAAAGGCGTATTCAACGTCGAGGAGCTTGATCCGGATCCTTTCATGGCCGCCCTAAATAAATGGGGACTTCCATGGAAACAGGTGGAGTTCAAAGGCAAACTTCCAGAGTAGTGCAATCGATGAAGAACTTCCATGAAAGCGAGCTAAAGAATTTTCCAAAGAGGATGACTGACAGTGTGGAAAGCCCGTGCTTTGTCGTAAATGAGGATCTCTTGAGGAGGAATCTTGAGATACTCAATAAGGTACGGAAGAGCACAGGCGCGAAAGTGCTCCTTGCCCTCAAGGCGTTTGCGATGCACAGTGCATTTCCAATCATGCGCGGTTATCTTGACGGAATTGCTGCTTCAGGACCCATAGAAGCAAGGCTCGGCGCAGAGGAGTTCGGCAAGGAAGTGCACACCTTTGCGGTGGCATTCTCCGAAAATGACATGAAGGAGGCGATAAGGTATTCCAACACAATAATATTCAACTCGATTGCCCAGTGGAAGAAATATCGGCATATGCTCAAGAGGAGCGCAAAGAAGATAGATGTCGGACTTAGGGTGAATCCTGGAAGAGCCAGCATGGGCACTGACATGTACAATCCAACACTGCCCGGTTCGAGGCTTGGCGTAAACCCGAAAGACCTAAAAGGCATCAATCTGGACGGAATTGATGGCCTTCACTTCCATGCGCTATGCGAACAGAATGCAGATTCGCTTGTCAAGGTGCTCAAATCATTTGAGAGGCGCTATTCCAAAATCATACCAAAGATGAAATGGGTGAACTGGGGCGGAGGCCACCACATAACCAGGGGCGACTACGATCTAGATCTACTTATAAGGACGATAAATGATTTCAAGAAAAGGTATGGCGTTCAGGTTCACCTTGAACCAGGAGAGGCCGTAGCGCTAAATGCAGGGATACTTGTCTCAACTGTCATGGATACGACTTACAATGGGATGGATATAGCCGTACTCGATACTTCAGCAGAAGCGCATATGCCTGATGTATTGGCACAGCCTTACAGGCCCAACATAATAGGCGCAGGCAGGCCGGGTGAGCAAAGATATACATATCGCCTTGGCGGCATGACCTGCCTTGCGGGGGATGTCATAGGCGATTATTCATTCCCAAGAAGGCTCAAGGCCGGAGATAGGCTGGTCTTTCTTGATATGGCGCACTACTCAATGGTAAAAACGACCACATTCAACGGCATAAGGCATCCAAGCCTGGCGCTTTACAGCAAGAAATCCGGAAATGCAAGAGTTGTAAGGAGATTCGGCTACAGTGACTATAAGAATAGGCTCTCATGATCCGCGGATCTTTTCAGATCTTCCTTTGCGTATAGCATTCTTCACAGATCTTCCAAGGCTCAAGGCGCCCTCATCCAGGATTCTGATCCTATTCTCGAATCTTACCAGAAGCCTGCTTCTGCATCTGTCTTCTGGCTGGTCTGCGCTGACCTCTCTTGCCTTTTTGCTATTTGCCCTCTCACGCATAAGCCCCCACATTGCAGTTGCTGCGCATGGCAGGGCAGTTACCGCTATTGCCGCAACCGCCATAGGTTTTAAGCTCTCCGCTATTGCAAATCCAGAAATCAGTTCAAGCGGCGCAGTGATTAGGGCAAGCTTGCTTACAGTCTTTCCAAGGTTCTCATCCCTTTTCTTCCCTATGATATTTGATACATGCTCAAATCTAGAGACGACTTTGGCAATCCTCTCCCCTAGCGCATTTGCTGCAAAACCAGCCACACCCAGTGTCACATCTATGGATATCTCCGCCGCAACTGCCCACATCACTATGGGTCCGGATGCAGCTGCAAGGCCTAATCCTGCAGCAGCGCCAATCAGCCCAAGTATCCCCATTCCTTTCCCAAGCTGCCTTATCCCTTTGGCGATGTCACTGTCTTCATTCAAATGTAGCACCTAGAAATTATACAATTGAATGCGTTGACTATCGTTTATAACATTTATCTGCAACTTGCTATCTCCTAAGCACGTTGCGCACTTCCTCTATTATCGGCCTGCCCCTACGTGCAAGCTTCCTGCTCCTGTATCTATTGTCTGCACTGACCTCCTTTCCAAACCACTCTGGCGCAACAAACTTGCCAAGGTCACTCATATTATCGAATTCAACCTCTGCAGTCATAAGACCAGAAAGCTTCCTTGAACCAACAGCATCATGATAAATATCAAAATCTATTATCCTGCCATCGTGAGGTATCCAATAACGTGTTTTGGTAATCGTATTTTCGTCAGCAAGTTTGTTTACCATCTCAAACTGCTCTTTCGTTATAGCACGCTCAGCCTCTATCCGCTCATATGCTTTGCTTCCACCAGGTACGAATTTCTTTATAGTGGCAAAATATTCCGCCCTATCGCCAAAGTCAACTTTGCGCGCCCTTACCCAGTTACCAGTTCGTGCGTCCTTTGCGTAGGATTGTGTGAATAATGCATGATTATATCCTTTAAGATCAGGAACTCTCTCAGGCTCAACAAGAAACTTCCTTTCCCTTTCTATTTTCACTTCAAATCCGTCCTTTTCTGATGCAGATGAAAGCTCTTTCGGTAGGTTTATCTTTCCGGTTACCTTGCCCTCCTTTTTTGTCACGCTGCCACGCGTCTCCAAATTCCCAACCATAAACGGTGCAGCAGCCATAACCTTACCTGTGCTTGTCTCATTTATATCTGTTCCTTTTCGCGCAGTATCTCCTACTGTCCTTGGCTTTTTAGTTAAATTGGCTGCCTGACTATCAAGATTCGCCTTATTAGCAATCTTTCTTCCAAAGGTCAATGGCATTTCTGCGCTTTGCAACCTGCGCAATTTTATTTTAGGCATTACCGCAGCGTTATCATAGGTTATCATTGTTGAATCTATCTTGTACTTATCCATTTCCCCAATTCCGTCCGCCAAATACTTAACCTTTCTCTTAACCCCTATCTTTGCTGATTTTGAAGAATGATTGTTAATTGAATTATGTGCGGCAAGCATAACTCTTACTTTATTCGAATTCATCCTGATTGGTTCAATCGGCGTCTTCCCTGTCCTTGGAATCAGAATATCCTGATTTGGAATTTGCAGCAAAGTTCTTGCCCCCGGTTTCTTATCATATCGTTTAATCTTTTCGCTGCGACTCATCCGATCCAAAACATATAATTCAGCATCGTAATCCTCTATATCTGATAATTCTGATCGCTGCTCTTCACGTTCCGACTCCTTTTTGCCTTGAATTGGCATGTCCTGAAACGATGCGGAATAAGGCAAAACTGTCTGCGGGGTTTTTATCCAATAATTTTGCTGCGAAATGGTATAATCTGCTCCAAGCAACTGTACTTGGAGTTCTGGTCTTGCTTTATCCATGTCGGCAGTCAATTCCGGCCCACTTAAAATCCCAGTGCCGATGACCGCGTGCAAGAGTCCCTTGCTTCCAGATTCCAGATATCCTGTCTGCGCATGTGCACCCTTAAGAAATAGGCCCACATCATCGGTTTTAGTACCTGGCGCAAAGAACCGTATGCCGCTATCCTCGAACTTCGCTATCGTTTTGGCTTCTACAAGTCCACCGCCAAATACCTGAACGCCATTTAGGCCCAATATTTTGAGTTCATTTAGCGTGTTTGCCACAATCTCCGAATGTCCATCGCCCATCAGTCCAAATCCAACTGCGCTTACCTTTTCGGCCTGGGCTATCCTTGCTATTTCCCGATAATCTTGCATTTCACCTACATATATTACGTCAAATCCTTGTGAAATAAGGTCGCGCATCAGCATCTTCGACCCCCTGTCATGCCCGTCTCCAAAATTTGATATTATTATCCTATTTCCCTGCTCTGCAAAACTTGCATTTACTCTTGCCATCTCCCTCCAAACATCTGCGTCTGCACCGCCTAGCTTTGCTACAACTTCCGCAGATGCTAGGTCAACTCCATCGCCAATGCACCATACTGCAGAGAGAAGCTCAGCAGCCATTACGGGCTCAAGTCCCTTCAAGGCGTCAAGGAATCTTCCATCCGTGAGTGCATCTACCCTTCCTGTCTCGCCTATTGCGTATGAAAGTTCGCTCGATATTCTTGAGTCCTCATTTATTACTGACAGGACCTTTTCATTAAGGACAGCGCTGCTTGTAAGGTTCTCTATGTCACCGGTCTTTGCAATGGAGTAGAACCATTCGCTTGCAGCTTCATAGCCGAGCGCATTGAAGAAATTAGCCGCCTCGCTATTAAACATTCTGTTGTCTGAAAGCAAGGATACGTTTCCAGTTATCTGCATCTCATAGAGGAGGGAACTGGCTATGTGATTGTCAAGCGCCTTTAATGACTCAAGGAAATCGGCCGAGGTTAGCTCTGATGCTCTTCCGGTGTAATGCACCGCCAGCAGCAATTCGGCCCCGACGAGCGGATCAAGCCCCTTTGCTATCGACGCCATTTCCTCTATGGCAGATTCAGCATCTACTGACTTTCCAAATATATATTCCCCCATCTCCTCAACGAATCTTCTAGCCTCTTCACGCGTCTCTTTCTCATTGGAAAGGCCGGAACAGAATTCAGTAGCTAATCTTAAACTGAAAGCGTCTATCTTCTGCTCATTTCCAACTTTTTGGTCATTATTTGAACGCTTAGAAGAAATATTCATTAATGCCATCCAAATCCCCAACTGACTCATTGATATTTACCGAATATGTTCAAATAACTTATAAGTACCCATGCTCTTTGCATTAAAATTATGTTGCCAAGCCCAAAAATCCCAGAAGCAGGACGGGGGGTCCGAGATTTGAACTCGAGTTTCCAAGTCCCGAACCTGGTAGCCTGACCAGACTAGCTTAACCCCCCATCAGAGAATCCTTGCGCCGCCCTTTGTTACGACTATGTCGTCCTCAAACCTTGCCCCTCCGAATCCCGGCACGTATATCCCAGGTTCCACGGAGCTTACCATTCCAGATTTGAGTACGAGTCTTGATCCGGGCGAGAGGAACCTTCCAGAGCCATCGTGCACCTCTATGCCTATTGAATGGCCAAGTGAGTGTATGAAGGTTCCCTTGTATCTTCCGTCAAATGCGGAGTTTATGTAGTTCTCAGCTATGACATGCGGAGCTTCTCCCTTCCCGCCTTCCTTTATCGATTCTATCGCAGCCTTCTGCGCCTCCTTGACAGTATTGAGCAGTTCAAGCTTCCTTTTGTAATCCTTCCCTTGAGACTTCCCGAAGATTATGGTTCTTGTAACATCAGAGCAGTAATTGTGCAGTTTTACTCCTACGTCTATTAGCACAAAATCGCCCCTTTTCAATCTTGTATCATCCGGCCCATGGTGTGGAAGGGCGGCATTTTTTCCAAAACATACAATTGAAGGGAAAGAGACTCCGTCCGCGCCGAGCTTAAGTATGGTCGTATCAAATTCTGCAGCAGCTTCCCTTTCCGTCATGCCTACCCTAAGCTTTCTTTGCACCAGTGCTATTGCCTTCTTTGTTATCTTATTTGCAGCGGCAATCCTATTCAGCTCATCAGGGCCTTTCACCTGCCTTGCAAGCTCAAAAGCCTCAGACACATCCACAAATCCTTTAACCTTAAGCCTCTTTTTTAGGTGAATGTATGTACTGTATGGAACAAAACTTGAATTTATGCCGACTTTCCTTCCCTTCACTGAGCGTATTAGCAGGTCCATCTTCTTCTTGCTGTCAAGATTGACAATTTTTATGCCATTCTTGAGCTGCTCTCTTGCAAGCTCATATTCAAGAGGAGATGTGAACAGCGTGACCTCCGTTCTGGTTATCAGAAGCACGCTCCATTCAAACAGGCCGCCAACAAGGTCTGTCATGTAAATGAAATTGGGGTCGGCAGAGTTGGTATTGGTTATTATTATCTGCTTAAGCCCTCCTGCACCGGAGAATACTCTCCCGAGCCTTATCCTTAGCGTTTTTTTGTCCATAAATATCTCCTTATCCTGGCTTCAAGCGCCTTACGATTTATGAATATGTTCGTATAGTTTATCTCCTTTTCTATCTCTCGCATTGTGGCCCACCGGTATGCGCTATTCTCATAATCCAGCTTTACCTTCCGCGTGTTTGAATGGAATATGAAGAGCCAGTTATGCCACTTTATTCCTTTCCGATCTTCCTTTAACAACCTCTTCTCCTTGTAAAGCATCCTGAGCGATTCTTTCCCTATGCTGGTCTCCTCCCCTATCTCCCTATATGCGGTTGTAAGATATCTCTCATTGCCGTCTCTACCACCGGAAAGGAAGGCCCATATGCCCGGATTCATTATCATAGGGACGTTCCTTCTCTTAAGCAGCAGCATCCGGCCATTGTTTATTATTATGGCTGTGATTCCGCTGTGGCCTTTTTCAAGTTTATACCTATGTTTAGCGGCGATGCAATCACACTCATAAATCTTCTTTTGGGTATATATTCATAGGTGTTGGAATGCGGGACATGCAGATAGTGAGGACCGGATCGGTATACAGAAACATGAAGGATCCTGCGATGATGAAGTACTACTACAAATTCCAGACCTTGGAGAAGGTAAGCGGGACAGATGTGTATGGCTCCTCGCCACCAGACATATTCATAGGAAGGTTCGGTTACCCTAACGTATACATAGGGCCGCTCGTTCCCCCGTCATCAGGCGACACAAGCATAATGGCAACGCCAGAGATGTGGGTTGGAAAGAGCATAGAGGAGATAGTAGGATACCGGTCAAGCCTAATACGCGGCATGTACCGCACCAATATACACAACGCAGACAATGGAAGGATAGAGGAGATGATAACGGAGCTTGCAATAGCGGACAAGTTCAGCGGCGTCGAGGAGAAGCTAAAGCACAAGCCCACCCTCAACATGCACTTCGATGAGAACAGCCAGCCTTATGGGCCCAGCGCAGGCCTCAAGGACATGCGCATAGACAATAGCAGGGCAAATCCTCAGCTCGAGAAGGCATATTTCGATACTGATATGAGCGCCACAAGGGCGATAATAGAGCTCTACGAGAAAGGCGTGCCGGTATCTAAGATCCAGAAGTCCCTTGCAGGAGGGATACTAGGATACGGAAAGAACCGCAAGTTCGTGCCGACAAGATGGAGCATAACTGCCGTGGATGACACCCTATCAAAGGACAAGCTCAAGACCGTCAAGCACAATGACATAATAGATACCATAAAGGTTTATCCATTGGTTGCTCTTGACAACCGCTGGCTCGTGATAGTCATACCTGGCGCATGGGAGTACGAGCTCGTGGAGGCATGGTATCCAAATACCACATGGAACAGGGAGAATCCCAACATAGAGATATACTCATCATACGAGCCGTTTAGCGGAAGGACCAAGTACGCCGAGATAGGCGGATGCTACTACGCAGCAAGGCTCGCGTCAAGCGAACTGCTAGACAAGCTCAAGAAGCAGGGAAAGGTCGTGATACTCAGGGAGGCGCATCCGGGATACATAATGCCCATGGGCGTATGGAACGTTAGGGAGCATGTGAGGGAGGCGCTAAGGGGAAGGCCTGTCGAGCTGAACAGTCTCAATGAGCTATTTGCATACATAACGACCAAGATGGACATCCCGATAGCCGATTGGATAAAGAACAGCACCCTGCTTACATTATCACTCAAGCAGAAAAGGCTTGCCTAGACTATCACTACCCGAAATTCTGGGAAGAGCCTATTTATCTCCTTGAAATCCGCGTCCTTTGTGTATAGTTTAAGCCCGTTTGCAATTGCAGATGCGGCTATATAGACGTCGTTTTCGCTGACCGGTTTCCCTGCTCTCTTCAGTTTTACAAAAATCTCAGACGCCTTAAGTATTATGGGATTAGAAAAACTGACTATCTCGAATGCCCCTTCAAGTAGCAGTTTCTGTTCTTCTGCATTATGCTTGTACCTAATGTATTCATAGATGCTTATAATGCTGAGATAGCAATCGCCTTTCAGCAGCTGCATGTCTCTGCCTTTGTCCAAGATGTCTATCAACATGCTTGTGTCTAAGAGAATTTTCTCGGCCATCCGTACACCTCTCTATCCTTGAGCAGTTCGTCTACAGTAACCTTGCCTGCCTTTCCGTTCACTGCAATCAACCTCTTCAAAGACAATTGCTTCAGTAGCTTCTTGTAATTCGTAATAAGCCTGTCAAGTGCGTCATCCATGTTCTTTGTGTCAAAGTTCTCCTTTATCCTTACAAGCTCATCGTATGTCTGCTCCGATACGGCTATGGTCTTTACCACGTTACCAATTATTTATAGATTTATAAATATATAAATACTTGCACTGCATATCCATTTAGTAATCCTTTATGTGCTTTACAAAAGGAAGCCTCACCGCGTCAATTAGTTTCTGGTCGGCGGTATAAAGCGTTGATTTTGTCACGGACGCGAGTGCCACGTATGTGGAATCATAGATGCTTAATCTATTTGCAATCGAAATCCTTATTGCTTCGGCAAACAATGCTCCATTGTCAATGATCTTCAAGTCATAATTCATCAGGGCTCTGTATACGTTGTTGATCTCAAATGCCTTGTACTTAGTTTTCGAATAAATCATGGCGTTAAGGACCTCGTATCTCAATAAATGGGGTGCAAAAATGACTATTTCTCCAATTATCAGCTTCTCGCGCAGCTTCCTGGATTTCTCCGAATAATCCTCATTCTTGAAGAACTTTACTATTACGCTTGCATCAGCCACTATTCTTTCCATATCTCTCTTCCCTAAATTTGCGTATTATTAGCGCACTATCCTCTTCGCTCCTTTTTCTTGAACTGAATATCGCATCTGTCAAAGCCACTGCCAATGCCTGGTTGCCTTGGTTTTCTACCTTCCCATTTATGAATGTCCTTATCTCTTCAGACCAATTTATTCTCATCAGCTTCATCTTCTTTTTTGTCTCGACATCAACCTTTACCAATATGGCAACATCATTTTTCATGTAGTCACTTATATACAATATATATTGTATATATTTAATATTTATGCCTTGCCCTACGTGGTATTCGATTCCAATACCACGGCGTTTTCCATGCCTCCAACAATAACAAATTCCTTATTCTCCTTTCGTTTTTGGCCAAAGATTATTATCCTATACTTTCTATTTTTGAGCAGATTGTCCTCTATTATATCTGCACCTAGCGTCACTCCCTGCGAAACCATCTCACCCAGATAAAAGATTTTGTAACTTCGTTCGCCAACAGGTTCACTGCTTTTGATCTTTATCATTGTTTGTCTGTTTTTCGATCTTGCAATAACCTTTTCTGGCATTGCCTGACAAAAATATTCGTTTGTTGTGGCAAAAATCGAATTAGACACCTCCCTTCTGTTTTTATTTACCGTTACCGCATTAATTGCGCACCTACGCTGTCCAAGCGTCTTGAGCATGCCGATTATCCTATCATAATCTTTCTCGTCAAAAACCAGGTCATTAGCCGCATATCTTGCAATGTCCGAACTCTGCCTAAAATAAAATTTGTTCTGGCACAATCTTCTTATCCCAACGCCTATATCTGTCACGTTGTGGGTTATTAGCAACAGCCCAATCCCTTTCTTCCTGAAATTCTGTATTCTCTGCTTTAAGTCTTCCGACGCTCCAGTCTCCGCTTCAGAATTGAATATTAATTGCGATTCCTCTAGGCAAATCATCATCCTTATGCTATCATTTCCATGCAGATCAAACTCCTCGCACCTATTGTAAACCTGGTTGAGTATCATCGCATATACCAATGGCTTTGCCCTATTGCTTATCCCTGACAAATCAAAGATGGCGCCAGTTGATATTGCCTCAGAAAAGCCTATGCCTTCTTGATAAGCAAACTGTGGCATCATAAGCAGCTGCCTTAGGCTCTCCAATGCTGCACGCGTATTCTCTCCATGTTTTGTATATTTGACTGAAGTTGCCGTCCTTTTCCCATGCTGCTCTATTATTGCTTCTTCTATTTCACCATAAACTGTTGCCGGATCGGGATTGGATGTAAGCGAATACGCCCTTGAAAACGCTGCAACTAAACATTTCTCAACAGAATTTCTATATGGCCCCGAATTACACCCTGCAGCTATCAGCATCGCAAGGCCTTCATAGAACTTCCTTTTGTCACCCGTCTCGCATTTAAATAGATTCATCTTGCATCTTTCATCGCCAAGGTCAAGAATTTTAAGGGAGTTTTTAATTCCAAAGCCATTCCATTCTCCAGTTGGGGATATTATAACTGCCCCAGCTCCGGCATTGTGCGCCTTTTC
>DAIDLJ010000023.1:0-3950 GCA_027449585.1 Microcaldota archaeon
ATGGAAATCATTATAAAACGCCTTGCCAAATTAGGCCGTGGATGGTGGAAAGAGCTCCAAAGGATGACTACGCAGTTTATATAATTTACCTGAATAATAGAAATATATTTACATCGTTTGACGTCATGCATAAGGCAGCGCACTTGACAATCTATTCATAGTCTGGCCGGAGCTATCCTGTTTTGCTGCATAAAACTAACTTAGCCTGCCGGATAATTGGACTTGCAATAAATTGGAGAGAACCTATAAAGAACCTGAATGTAAGACTTAATTCATGGCAGAAATGAAAAAGCCTAAGCGCATCAAAATAGAGCATATAAAACGGGAGCCCGTAAAGATTCCTGTGAAGATCTATAACCTTACTGAAGAGGATATGCGGCAGATAGAGAAGCTCCTTAGGGATGAGAAGTGACTAGCGGTTAACCGTTAGCCGGTCGAATTTTAGAGGGCCTGGTTCTGGCGCCGCGCACGATGATGCAGTAATATAATATAGATCTGTTTTAGATTTACATGGTGCAATGGCCAGGTTAAGGCAGCAATCCGCCATGGAATATCTTATGACCTATGGCTGGGCGATACTTGTAATTGCCATTGTAGTAGTTGCGCTATATTCATTTGGCCTCCTTAATGCAGCAAACTTCATGCCAAGGACACAGGCCGGATCGTGCCAGGTCTTCAGGCCAGGCGGTGCAAGGACCACAATGGACATAAATACTGTTGGAACATGCAATAATGGGCTTCCGGAGTATGTTGCGCAGTTCAATGGGCAAAGCAGCTACGTAAACCTTGGGAATGGGGTGGAGATGAGCCCGGAAGCCGGAACCGACGGGAACATGACAATGTGCATATGGTACATAGCGCTCTCGACTACAAACTGGCATGGATTCATAATAAAGGGAGCTTCTGCGCCAAGCAATGGAGGCAGTTGGGAATATACAATAGGGCAGGGGAACAGCGAGATGTACATCGTCTGGAATGCTGGCGGCAGCAACATAGCAGGCTATGGTGCGCAGGCTCCAGATACTAACAGCTGGCATTTCACATGCTTCACTTATGACTATCCTGCTGGTAACTCTTTTGTTTATATAGATGGCCAGCCATATGCTGCAAGTTTTAGTGCGCCAACAGGACCGGCATCGCAGGGAACTGGAGACTTGATATTAGGTGCAGGAGAGAGCGGCTATTCCAACGTCGAGCTTGCCAACTTCCAGCTCTATAACGCATCCCTAAGTGCAAATTCTATAGAGAAGCTTTATCTTGAAGGAATCGGAGGTGCTCCTCTCGACCTGCAAAATCTTGTGGGATGGTGGCCGCTGAATGGAAATATACAGGACTACTCTGGAAACGGGTACTCTGGAACGCCAGTAGGAATTGCATATGTATCGGCATGGACCCAAAGCTACAATATACCTTGACAAGCAAGATGAGAGATTAGCTTAGGCCGTCCTGCTTTGACATTTGCTTTATCCTCTTACCCAGGCTTGGATGCGTGCCGTACATGAAATGATCTATGCCTGAGCGCAGACGCCAGTATGCCATTCTTATGTCTTTTATCAGGCTTTTAGGATCTTCATTGTAGTCAACGAGTCTGGTCTTAGCATTGAGTAGGGAGTCCGATACGCTTGGCCTGGGCCTTAGTGCCTTCTTTAGGTCGTAGCTTATGTCCCACATCTGTGAACCGTTCCTTATGAGCCCACTTATTGCAGCCTCTGATCCGACAAGCCTTGCAGCAAATGCGTCGGCCCTGCTCTCGTGCCTCCTTATCGTGAATGAATAAGCTGCAGCCGCTACCTTGTCAAACACAAACTTTGCGGCCATGCCTGCGGCTATGGCCTTATAATCGTGCCCGATGAAGTTGTTAAATGACGAGAAATGGACGGGGCTCTCCATGAGCCATACAAGCGCAGGCACGGCTATTTTAGCTGTGGTCTTGGTCCTATGCATGTTCTTGTGCGATGATGAATCACCGTAGATCACGTGACCAAGCTCGTGGGCCAATACCCCCATAAGCTGCTCGTCATCTGCAACATTTGCCAGTGCCCTGCCCACAGATATGCTGTTATAAGAAGCAAATGCATTGCTGCCCTCATGAACCCGAAGGTGCGGCATTGTTACGCCCACCTGCCTGGACAATGAACCTACAATAGGGGCCATCCTTGCAAGTATCTCATCACTTCCTGTACGCCTGTCCTTTGCTAATTCATCGGTAGCCTCATTGATTCTTGTCACAACGTTATTTGGTATGTTGTTCTTTCTAATCACTTTATCACCTTTTTTTAACAATAAAATTATGGTTTTTCTCATATATAGGGATTGCTGCCATTTGACCCGAATCGCTTCTGATATATACGCACTTTGGCGGATTTGGGCGGTCTGCTGCCCTTGCCCTTTATCTACCCCTCAAAATTGGGCAAAGATTTAAATACCTTATCTAGTATATCATAACTGTTTATCATCGTCAAATCCTACTTTACTTAAGTAGAAAACCATTGACCTGATAAAGTATATTGAAATATTTGGTGAACTAAATGGCAAGCGAAAAACCACACATGAATTTGATTTTCATAGGTCACATAGACCACGGGAAGTCGACGTCAGTAGGAAGGCTGCTTTACGAAACAAAGGCAGTAACTGAACAGGACATGAAGAAGCTCAAGGACGAAGTAGCAAAATACAACAGACCTTCATTCGAGTTTGCATTCGTCATGGACCAGCTCAAGGAAGAGAGGGAGCGAGGAATCACTATCGACATCATGCACCGTGACTTCCAGACCCCTAAGTACTACTTCACAATAATCGACGCGCCTGGACACAGGGACTTCGTAAAGAACATGATCACAGGAGCAAGCCAGGCAGACGCCGCAGTTCTTGTGGTATCGGCACCTGATGGAGTGCAGTCACAGACAAGAGAGCACGCATACCTTGCAAGAGTTCTAGGAATAAAGCAGATGATAGTAGGCCTTAACAAGGTAGACGCAATAGGATTCGACAGGGCAAAGTTCGACGACGCAAAGAATAAGGTATCTGAGCTGCTCAAGACAGTAGGATTCGACGTTTCAAAGATACTTTTCGTTCCGTATTCAGCGCTTGAAGGAGACAATGTGGCTGCAAAATCCGCCAAGCTTTCATGGTACAACGGACCGACGCTGCTCGAGGCTCTAGACACGCTAACAGTGCCTGAAAAGCCAGTGAACAAGCCTCTAAGACTTCCAGTCCAGGACGCTTACAGCATCTCAGGATTCGGAACCGTTCCAGTAGGAAGGGTTGAGACAGGGGTCATGAAGGTAGGCGATTCGATAGTGATAATGCCTGCAGGCGTAAAGACTGAGGTAAAGTCCATAGAAATGCACCACCAGCAGATGCAGCAGGCGCAGCCTGGGGACAATGTAGGATTCAACATAAAGGGTGTTGACAAGAAGGACGTTAGGAAGGGAGACGTAATAGGACCCTCAAACGACCCACCTACGGTAGCTGCGGAGTTCACCGCGCAGATAGTGGTAATAAACCACCCAACTGCAATAGCTCCTGGATATACTCCTGTATTCCACGTGCACACCGCGCAGGTGGCATGCACAATCACCGAGATAGTGGAGAAGAAGGATCCTAAGACGGGCCAGACCCTCCAGAAGAATCCAGAGTTCATAAAGAATGGAGATGTTGCAATAGTCAAGATAAAGCCTCTCAAGCCTACGTGCATTGAGAAGTTCTCAGACTTCCCGCCTCTTGGCAGGTTTGCCATAAGGGATATGGGACAGACTGTAGCAGCAGGAGTCGTTCTTGACCTGGTAAAGAAGCAGTGATTTATTGCCTATAGCCAGAATCAAGATAATAAGCAGGAACGTAAAGGACGCCCATGGAATAGCCGGGCAGATCGTTGAGATTGCCAAGACCATAAACATAAAGTTCAAGGGCCCGGTTCCTCTTCCCACAAGGAGATACAAGGTCACAGT
>DAIDLJ010000023.1:4006-8361 GCA_027449585.1 Microcaldota archaeon
GGAAGACTCCTTGCGGAGACGGCTCTCATACGTACGAGAGATGGGAGATGAGGATCCACAAGCTGCTTGTTGAGATAGACGGTAGCGATCAGGCGCTCAGGCAGGTAATGAGAATACCGGTGCCTGACACGGTCCAGATCGAGATGTCACTCTCCTGATTCGCGCTATTTTGGATGGCAAACTAAATGCCGCTTAGCTGCGGCTAGTCTTCCTATCTGACTCATGCTGCATATGAAAGCAGGCATTAGAACGGCAGGTTTAGAAGGTCTTGTACTTCCCAAGGGATATGTCTATGGTGAAGTCCCCTATCTTCTCGAGCCTTCCATCCGCAATGTATCTTGCCTTGCTCTTTATGTTTTCGAAGTTCTCACCCTTACCCGTTGCTATCTCAAGATTGAGATTGAGCGGCTGGTCTATCTTCTTGCCTATCTGTGACATTATTGCAAGGTTGCACTCTATTATTGAAGGATAATTCTTCACAACATCATTTGCTATCTCTGTGGCGAGTATGTTGTATATCTTGCCTATGTGGTTTATAGGATTCTTTCCAGCTGCCGCTTCAAGGCTCATGGGCCTAAATGGGGTTATTAGTCCGTTAACCCTGTTTCCCCTGCCAACTGACCCGTCGTCTCCTGCCTCACAGCTAAGGCCGGTCTTTGTCAGGTACACTGCGTCGCTGTCCTCTGGATCTGCGGTATTCACGAAGACATTCACTTTCTTGTCCACAAGTTTGCCGGCAAACCTAAGAACATCCTTTCTAACCTTCTCCTTGTATGACAGGTATACGTCAAGATTCTTGACAAGATGGGCAACAAAGGCTATGGCTATTGTAAGGGTTATCTCATCGCCGTTCCGGAAGCCCATGACCTTTATGTCCTCCCCCACGGAGGGAAGGATTGCCTTGTAGGCTTTGCTGTTCAAATACTTCTCGGTCTCCAGCACCAGCCTTTCGGTGTCGGTGAACGGCGCAAATCCTATTCCAAATGAGGTGTCATTGGCCAGTGGCACGTCGTTGTTCTTTGAGTTCCTTATGAATACATCTGTAAGATCTGCGCTGCCTCTTGCAATCTTTGATACGAAAGTGACCTCCTTATTGACATCAAGGAACCTCGTATTCTGCTTGAGATACTTCATTGCGACCTCCTTGGCTATTTCATTAACATCTATCTTCACTCCCTTGTACCTGTCCGTCGCCCTTCCGGTCACTATGACCTCTATCTTCTTTGTTATCTTGCCATATCCAAAGCGCGCTTTGGATGCGCCGCCAATTATCAGACCCTTATCCACATTGTGATGAAGTATGGTATTATCACATCTCTCGAGATACTCCTTGCTTAGCGCATGGCTTGTTGCGTCGCATATGCCATCTATTAGGCTATCTGGGTGCCCTATGCCCTTCCTTTCCACGTACTCCACCCTCTGCTGCGATACAGGAGTTCCGCTGAGTTTGTTAACCGATATGTTCCTGTTCATTCTAACCATCTTATACAATCAGATAATGCGAGTCAAGCAATATAAAAGTGCAGATAATTATTGTTGTGCATAAAATTACTAATGGTAATCTACTGCCTTTTCAGAACGGAATATATCGCCTGCCCTATCTCCTCTATTTTACCGCCGCTCTCAATCCCACCTGCAAGACGGACATACGTGCTGCCATAATAGGGATATATGCGCGTATCATCAAAGCCAAAACTCTGGCTTATCTTGCAGTACTTCTTTATAGTCGGATGGTCAAAGAGCCTATCAACCAGCTCGTACTGGTTTGAGCCATTGTTTATGTAGAACACTGGAGTAACTCCGGATGGATTTATGGAATTGGACAGCGCGGTGTTAGGATGGACTGCAAGGTTTGGATGTATCACCACTAGATTTGGATTTTCCCTGGCAGCCGCAAGGCAATGCTCGGCAAGCCTGAGGGTATTCTTGAAGATACGGTTGTTCCTCCTATCAAAGGACCAGGCAGATTCGGGAAGGTATTTTGCTATTTTGTCTATTGATGATGGCGACGGAGTATATCCTACAGTTATCCTTGAACTGAAGAGCTGCGTCCATAACTCTTTGTCATTTGTGTAGAGTATGCCAAGGGTCTCCGAGTTCATGGCGTATGCCTTTGTCCCGCTCTCCACGACTATGATTCTTGCTGGCTGGTTGGAAAAGAACTTTGACGCGGGTATGTTTGTTGGAGTCGAGAGAGTGTTGTCTAGGATTATTAGCGGCCCGCTTCCTTTTTTCTGTGATGCATATGACAATAGGCTGCTTGTGTCAAGAACAGGCATTGCCGTGCCGTTTGCAACGGTCTCGAAGAGGATCACATCAGGATTGCGCGCGGTTATGCTGCCCTTTATCTCATCAGGATTCCCCGAATCGACACGCACCACCCCGATGCCCCTGGGCCTTAGATGCTCATCCACATATCTTGCTATCTCAGTATAATGATCCTGGCCTAGGAGTATCTTGCTTCCTGAAGTCAGGTGCGCAGACTCTATTGCAGCCACGACTGCGGACATTCCAGAAGGATATGCAAGAAGCCGCTCTGAGCTAACCCCTATGATCCCTCCGAGTCTTTTCTCCAGCCTTGCAAGCGCCCTGAATCCATCTCTAGGGTAGAGGTTGCGCATTTCGCCAATACCTGTGTCCTCTGACGCTACTGTGCCGTCGAGCCCGCGCATATCGCGTCTCTTCCTATAGCTATCCTCAACCTCGCTGGCAGACGAAAACGGTGGAACTGCCGATTCCTTTCGCCCGAACCTCTTGCGCGTCATAACATCACACTGTCGCAGAGATTTGTGCAGGGCAGCCAATATAAATATTTATATAATTATCATGTGCATAAAATTACTATTGGTAATAATTTATGACGATAGACATAAGTTCACCTGAACAGATTGCCGCTATGATACGGGAGCAAAGGCATTCCTTGAAGGTCAGCCAGAAGAGACTTGCCAAAATGTGCGGAATGAGCCAGAGCACGATAGCAAGGATAGAGACAGATATGGCGAGGCTAAATCCCAGCTATGCATCCATATTTTACGTCGCGGGTGCCCTTAACAAACTCGGCGCAGGAAATCCTTCAGCGGCGAGGACGATGAAGGCGAGGGAGATAATGCACAAGCACATAATATCTATAAAACCCTCTGCATCGGTGTATGAAGCCATAGAGCTGTTCAAGGACTATGACTTTCCGCAGCTTCCAGTACTAGATGAATCCAAGAGAGTAGTTGGCACAATATACCAAAAGGACCTTCTAAATGATGCAATGCATAATCCGGACATGGTAAGGCGCAGGCGCGTAGGCAGCGTTATGAAGGCATCTCTTCCACAAATAGATGGAGATGCAGACATTGCGGGATTAAAGCCCATACTGGAGAGCAATGGCGGGGTCATTGTGGTTGACAAAGGAAGGGCCGTAGGGATAATAACAGTATATGACGTACTGAAGACCGTTTAGGCTCCCATCGTGTTGTAGGCAAGAATCTTCAGTGCGAGGCTTCTTTTTCTGTCCATAAGATTTGATGATTCTTCAAGATCATCAAGGGAATAGAGCTCGTCTGGTCTTTTGCCATAGTAATGGATAAGCTTATGCCCGTCACCATATATGGCAGTTACATGTCTATCCTGCTCGATCTTTTTGCGGTAGATCATCTCTGCATTTGGACTTCTCTTCCTGAATAGTTGCAGCAGATGAGTATCCCACACCTCTGTTATTCCAATATGATCAGAGAAGACTGGCTTGACGCTGTCGGGCTCATTACCAGTTATGACCTTATTAAGGTCTGTGAGGCTAAATGGGTGGTCTATCCTCTTGCGCCGCTTGATCTGCTTGCCGTTCCTGAAGTTGGCTATTATCAGAGGCACCCGTGTCACCTCGTTGTACGGATATACGTTATGGAACATGTGGCCATGCTCCATGAAGGCCTGGCCGTGGTCGCTGGAGACTATCAGCGTTGCATCATCCAAAATCCCCCCCTTGCCCATCATGCTTATGGCCTCGCCCATCTTGCGGTCCAGATACTCTATCCTCTTTATGTAAGCCTCCTTTGTTGTTCCAAGGTCCTCTCTGCTCGCCTTGCCGGTCATGTGGAGCCATTTATCCTGTTCGACGTAATCGCTTGTTATAAGGTTTGTAGGATAGCCTTCGTGGCCTTCCATGTAATTTATGAAGATAAAGTTCTTGGCGTTCCTGCTATGCCGCAAGTATTCGGATAGCTGCCGATTTGTAGTGCCAGCACCCTTGTCGATATCATAATAACCATACTCCCTTGAAAAATGCCTGTTAAGCCTCTTCCTCATTGAGAGGTACATGTTGTCAAGCCTCTTGTCGGGTATGACTGATGCTATCCTGTAGGCAAGAT
>DAIDLJ010000023.1:8371-13787 GCA_027449585.1 Microcaldota archaeon
TACAAACCCCCTGCGCGTGTGATCATTTTGTATCAGATTCAGCACGGCCTTTACCCGTGCATTGTTGGCATTGATCTTATTGTCTATGAATAAATTACTTACGTGAGAAAAGCCTGTTGCAAGCCCCGTCGATTCGGATACGAAAGGATTGTTGGAAAACAGTGCGCTCTTGTATCCGAAATACTCCATCACCTGGGCGATGGTCAAGTTGCTGGTGTTGTACCTTGACTTCTTCAGGAACGGGTCCGCCATTAGGTCACTGAACTTCATTCCGGTACGCCTGAGCTCGGGTATGCTTTTTACCCTTTTACCTAGGAAGAGAGACAGATGTGAAGGCAGAGTGTAAGTGCCTGGAGCTATTGCCATGTTGTATTTTACGCCGTTGCTTGCTAGTCGCCCCAGATTGGGCACGTCTGCGCTGCCACCATATGGCTTTAGAACGTCGGCCCTCACGGTGTCGAGCATTATGAATATTATGTTCCTATTATTCATCTGATTCACTATAGTAGCTCAAGATAGGAAAACATTATCGGAAGTATTATTGTTATGTCTCCATCTATTGTGGTGTATTTGGCCTTCTCCTTTACCTTTCCCCACGAAACAGCCTCGGTCAGACGCGCGCCAGATAGGCTGCCATCATACTGCGATGCTGTGGTTATGTATACGGCATAGTCAAGGCCGCCCTTGAACTGATTCCACCATATTACGTGGTGTTTGCTTATTCCGCCTCCAAGCATTAGCGCGCCGGTAGTCTTGTGGTCAAAGGATATATTGCTCAGTTCGAGTTCGTCCCGAAGGAGATTAAGCTTGAAATCATGGTCCTGGGAGAAAAGAGCCAGCTGAGTCCCGAACGCTCCATCAAGTATGCCTGGAGCATATATCGGGACATTGTTTAGATATGCCTGTCTCACTATTGAATGTTCATCCTTCATCCTCTTCCCGAACTCCCTGAGAAGCTCGCTTGCACTGTATTCCTTCTTGTAGTCCTTCGAGTTGTAGATGTCATTCATGATCTCAGTGAAGTATCTCTCAAGTGCCAGTCCGTACTGCTCACTACCTATGAATATGTTGCCGAGGCGATATATGTCCATCTCGTGCAGTTTCCTATCATCCGCCTCAAAACTTCCCAGGCTGTACTTTCCGCCGTACGCTTTTGCTATGTCGTGGTCTAGCGTCCCGCAGGTAGTCACTATTGCATCGAAGTACTTCACCGAGTCGGCAATCATGCCGCGCAGCCCAGTGGCCACTATGTCCGCAGGAAACGAGAGGAAGTTGAATGACCGCTTGTCATTTAGCATTGACCGGAGTATATCTATTCCGTCTATCATATGCTGCGCCGAAAATCCGCCGACGCTCCTCTGCGAATCTATCAGGCCCTTTACGGTCATTGCCTTCTTTAGCCGTATGTCCTTAACGTGGTTTTTCAAGAGGTTTGATTTTGGATCTGTCATTCGGCCATCACAATTAACATATCAGAATGACACCTTAATGTTTAAAAATATGCAGATTTGTTTTGGTAGGCATCGGAAAAAGAGTTAAAAGTCTTGAACGCGCAGGTGTATTATGGCAGTTGAATTCATCGGTGAATCGGTCCCATACAGAACTAGGAGGTTTGATGTAATTGAGGCAAGGATGCGTATACGTGGAAGAGCCATAACAAAGCCATTCATAAGGCACAATGACATAGTCCTTGTTATTCCAATAACCGACTCTGGAAAAATAGTCCTAGCACGCTCATACAGGCCGGAATTGCGCAAATATGTGCTTGAACTACCGTCCGGAACGCTAAAATCTCGCGAATCGCCTGCGCGCGGTGCGGCAAGGGAGCTGCTCGAAGAGACCGGATTTGTGGCTGAAAAGATGAGCCATATTCTTAGTGGCTATCCAATGCTAGGCTATTCAGATGCAAAGTATCACTTCTTCAAGGCAACTAGCCTAAAGAGCAGTAAGCAGAGGCTTGAAGATGATGAGGATATTAGGGTGGCGAAAGTAAGTCGAAAGTATCTGCTAAAGCTCATTGCAAGCAATAAATTGGACGATGTAAATATAGCAATAGCCTTGCAGCATGTTGATAGAAAATAGTCGGCAATGATGTTTTAGGTGCTTATTTGGATTTTAGCGCACCGGAAGTGGCCTCCTTTATTTCTATGGCGTTTAAGTTCTTTTGACTCTTCCAGAATTCGAGGAGATTATTCTGCGAGGGCGCATCAAGTGAGAATGCTGCTATGGCATCTTTTCCTCCGGCTCCTGGAAGTTTTGCAACATATGCACCGTTTTTCATGCTTTTCTCTATAAGATCTGTGCAATCATCGGGTTCTATGCCAACGTTGCTCAACATGCCCAGTTTTTTTGTAAGATGCCTTCCCCTCTCGAATGCTGCCCTGAATGTCTCAAGTGAATCATAATCACTTTTTATAATCTTCTTTAGCGCATTTATGGCTGTAATGTTTTCATGGTTTATTTCATTAACCAGGTCCAAGTATGTATCAGGATCTTTTATCTTAAATTCAGAAACGCTGCCTATCGCCTTTGTGGTTATCATTGACTCACCAAAATTTGCAAAGGACATCTTAATGCTGTCCGGAAGGCCCAATTTTTCTATGGAATAGTCCCATTTCTTACCCACAAGATCCTTAAGTTCATTTGAACCATAATCTAAAGGCAACCCCTTAATTATTTCCGGAGAATACCTGACATACGTTATGCTTCCGTGTGTTGCAGCTGCTATGTCAAACCCGCTGCCGACCTTTCCTGTCGCAATGCTATGTGATATCTGCGAAAGCTTGTGAAGCGAGTCATTCTCATTTGGATTCTCCTCAAATAGGTTCAGAAGGGAGTCCACGACGGCAACAGTAACGGCTGCGCTTGTACCAAGACCACTCTTGGCAACCTTGCCATCAGAGATTTCGTATGCAAATTGTTTGTCATTATTTGTAGTTACGCTAAAGCCCCCGATCGCAGCGCCTTTTGAAGATGAATATCTGGACGCAACTTCTGCTGCAGTCTTAAGAAGCGACAATTCTTTTGGCACTTGCATGTCGATTACTCCGGTGAGTTTGTCTACTGTGCCTTTTGCAGAAAGACCGAGCTGTGGTGCGTTAAGGATTACGCTCTGACCGGTCTTTGGCGTTACGGTGGCAGTGACATAGGCGTTTACTGCAGTCACATAGGATATGTTTGGACGCTCAAGCACCGAGTATCCGCCCAACCACAGAATCTTACCTGGAGCTCTCCTAGTTATTGCCTTTGCCATGGATTCATCTGCCCAGCATGCTTTTTTTGATTAAGGATCTGCTTTCCGGAAGGATGCGCGGGCCTTCTCCCAGCCTTGATGTCTTAACATATAGGATCATGCCTCCCTTTTTCAGTCGTGACAGAGCCCTGGTAACCTTGCCTTGGTACTTGCTAATTGTTATTATGTTGGCATTAGGGCCGGCATCGAAGGTATATCCTGCTATTGCCTTCCCTTCCCTTGCATTGAGTTCGTCTATGGCATCCATTACTGCATATGATGCAGAATTGAGATAGCGTATCGAAGGTATGGTACTAAGCATCAAAGCGTGCATTTCATTGCTATCAGCAATTGTGCATTCAGCAACTTTTGATATGTCCTTTGCCTTGAAGGCTTTTTTTATCTCTGCCAATCGGCTTTGCGCTGAACTGGCTCTTTGCTTGAATAATGGATTTGTATTGACTGTAGTTCGCATTCCCGCCCTTGATGGAACCTTCTTTTTGCTCGTTGACACAACTACAATGTTGTCTATTAGCTGGGGCCAGTAGTCCTCTTTGAATAGCTGCTGGGCAAAGGAGTCTTTCCCATCATGTCTTTTACCTTTGTTCCATACGACCACCCCACCAAACAGGCTTCTTGAGGCGCTACCACTGCCCTGCCTTGCTATTATGGACATCTCTTTAGCATTTAACCCCAAGCCAAGGGCCTTGTTTATAACATAGACTAGAGTAGCTATGCCTGACGCACTCGAGGCTAGACCACTTGCTGTTGGAAAGTAATTCTGCGAGACAACAATCACCCGTGCAGGCGTCTTTGCCATTCTCCTCATTTTTTCGACTATGGAAAACCTCTCCCGTATATCCCTATCATTAAGATCTTGTTTCTTTCCGTCGAGATAGAATATGTCCTTCTTGAGCTTCTTTGAAAACATCACGCTGGTTACTGTGCGCAGAGCCTTGTGGTCAAACGTTATGCTCAAAGACGAGTTGTGAGGAAGAATAAGTCGCTCATTGCGCTTGCCCCAGTACTTTATCAGCGCAATATTAGGAGATCCTTCTGCAGTAAATGCTTTGTCTAAAGTCACCATATTATACACATGAGAGTTCTATTTTAAATAATGTTTTGCGCCGTTAAGCGTCACGCTAGTTTCAAAACCAATAAATCCGTGTTCTTTCAGTGCATTTATGACCTTTTTTGCAGTGACATCATCTTTTACGAGTGCTATCCCCATCCCGCCACCTCCTCCACCGCACAGTTTTGCGCCATAAGCGCCATTTGAGACTGCCAAATTTACTGCGAGGTCCAATTTGTCTGAAGAGACTCCCAACTTTTTCAGCAGTTCGTGATTTCTCGACATCTGTTTCCCAAGTTGCTCAATATCCCCATTTTTGAGCGCAGATACGCACTGCAATACGCACGCATCTATTTCTCCAAATATCATATCAGTATCTTCAGGATCTGAGGCACGGCGGTCTCTGACCTTCGCCAATTGAACGGCTGTTGGTGGTTTTTCTCCGACATCCAATATGACCACCTTTATTTGTGCGGATATGCTTTGTTGTTTTGTTCCATTGTCATGGTCGTATGTAACATATCCGCCAAGATATATGGGTCCGACATCCAACCTGCCTCCTGTCTCGATCTGGTGGGCTATGCGCTCGCCGTCTCTGGATATGTCTATTATAGTAGGATCGTCAAGGATCTTCATGGCGGACTTGATAAGCGCAACCGTAAATGATGTGGCACAGACCGCACTGCTAGCATATCCCTTCCCTATTGGTACGTCAGAGTGTATGATTATCTCTTTGTTTATCACACTTACATCATGTTCAACAAGCAATCTTGAGGCAATGACAGCATAAGGAAGCATATCCTTTGCTATTTCTTTATGATTCGCTATGAACTTGGCAAGGCCAGTGGGAGAGGTGTCTCCCACCCTTTTTGGAGTAACATCTCTTTTGCTGTATTCGGCATGCAACGCTCTGAGTGTTTGATCATTAAATGACGCACGTAGATCCAAGTCGCTCAAAAATATGTCTAGTTCTCCAGTGCTGTTGTCCTTAACTGATGCAGTTGCATATATAGGTATGGCTGCAGAAAGACAAGGTCCGCCATATACAACAGAATGCTCTCCTGAGATTTTAATATTTGATGGAGCTTTTACCTCGACATTTGCCATTGAGT
>DAIDLJ010000023.1:13797-14061 GCA_027449585.1 Microcaldota archaeon
AAATTGCAAAACAAGTTAATAAAATGGTGTGTTGATTTGCCTTTTCAGCAAGAAGGATGCAGCAGAAAACAAATTCTTAAATACTTATTAGAAGGATTCTAATCATGGTCATAGGGTATCTCTTCACCATTGCGTATATAGCACTGCTTTTAGGAGTAGTTGTGAGCGCCTTTATACTGAGAAAGACCTTGGTAAAGAGGCTTCTTGAGAGCACTACAAAAACCTACATCGCGCTTGCGCTGCTCGTGGTGCTCTTCTTCGTTG
>DAIDLJ010000024.1:0-8943 GCA_027449585.1 Microcaldota archaeon
GGATTGCTGGTATTGGTGCAGCTGGTTATCGAGGATATGACCACATCGCCATCGGATAGGTCAGTTTCATATCCGTCATCATACCTAAGATGTGCCTTCTTTATATCCTTGTGATGGGAGATTTTGACATTGTTTGGCCCGGCAGCGGCGCTTTCAGAAGCCAGGCGATTATAATCATTTCGTGTGAGTTCATCAAGGACCTGGACTGAACTGTCATTTTTCAGGAATGTGTCCATGAAGTTGGATCTTACGCTTGGAAGCGGGATCTCCTGCTTTGGCTGGCTTGGCCCTGAAACGCATGGCACTATGCTGCTTAAATCAACGGTAATTGTGTCACTGTATTCTACCTTGCTATAGTCTATGTTTAGCATTCCCTGCTCCAGGTAGTATCTTCTCGCAACTTCAATTGCCTCCTTCTTCCTTCCGGTCATCTCCATGTACCTGAAAGTCTCCTCGTCAGGAGGGAAGATGGCTATAGTTGCACCATATTCGGGGCACATGTTGGAGAGTGTTGCCCGATCTGGAAGAGATAGCGATTCCAGACCCTCGCCAAAGAATTCGACGAACATGTTGACAACTCCGTTGTTCCTTAATATTTTAGTAAGCGTGAGCGCAAAGTCCGTAGCAGTTATCCCGTCCCGCAGCGAGCCGGTTAACTTCACGCCAAGAACTTTTGGGGTGGTGAGTGCAACGGATTGCCCAAGCAAAGCGGCCTCGGCTTCTATTCCTCCCACGCCAAATCCCACTATGCCCAGACTGTCAACCATAGTAGTATGCGAATCAGTGCCTACAAGAGTGTCTGGGAAGGCTATCTTCTTGCCGTTGATATCCGAGACTGTCACGCACGTTGCCAGATATTCGAGATTGACCTGGTGGCATATTCCCGCGGACGGCGGGAATACCCTAAAACCTTGGAATGCGCTGTCGGCCCACTTGAGAAGTGCATATCTCTCCCGATTCCTCTGCATCTCCTTCTCCTGATTTATTTGAAGCGAACTTGGAAGATTGAAAGAATCGACCTGAACTGAGTGGTCTATTACAAGGTCGACAGGTATCACGGGCTTTATCTTCTGCGCGTCCTCTCCCATCGTGGTGAGATACTCGCGCATTGCTGCAAGATCCACTATGGCTGGCACCCCGGTAAAGTCCTGCATTAGAACCCTTGAGACCTTGAAGGGCACGTCCCTGTCCGAAGGATCCTTCGGATTCCATCCTGAAAGAAGCTCCACGTCATCAAGAGTAACCTCCGTCCCGTCAAGATTCCTAAGGAGCGATTCTAGCACTACCCTTATCGAGAATGGGAGCCTTGATATCTTGTAGCCCATTCCTTCGAGCTTTGGTAGAGAATAGTAGGATATTGCACTTCCATCGGCTGACCTGAATTCTGAGAAGACCGATGACTTGAGGGATTTCCAATCCATGTAAAGACTCACTGCCTCTTTTCTATTGGCACGTACTGCAGATCCAGCTGTCCGGTGTAGACCTCTAGGGGCCTAAAGAGCTTGTTGTTCTTCCAGTACTCGAGCATGTGCGCGCACCATCCGGGAGACCTGCTTGCGGCGAATATCGGAGTGAAGAGCTCTGGAGGTACTCCTGCGGCAACGTAAACCGGACCTGCAAAGAAGTCGACGTTGGGCCATATCCCGTGCGACTGGCTCAGTTTTTCGACCATCATCTTCTCCGCCCGCAGTGCTATTGCGGTGTATGTCTTTACCTCTGCACTGGCATCGAGCTGAAGCGATTCGAGATATGCCTTGATTATCTTTGCACGCGGATCGTAAGCCTTGTAGACTCTGTGCCCGAATCCCATTATCTTCTGCTTTCCTGCAAGTGCGCTATCTATGTACGCTTCGGTATTGTCCGGGCTTCCTATGGCCTTCATCATCCGAAGAGCCGCCTCATCTGCGCCGCCGTGCAGAGGTCCTTTCAATACCGATATTCCAGATGTTATTGCAGAGTATATGTCGGCAAGCGTTGAGCCTGCGACCATTGTGCCGAATGTCGATGCGTTGGAGCTGTGCTCTGCGTGTATTATGAACATGTCGCGCATTATGTCCACCTGCCTTTTGTCCGGCTTCTTTGCGTTGAGCATGTACAAAAAGTTCTCCTCGTGTGAAAGGGATTTGTCCGGAGCAACGTAGCTTCCACCCGCATTTATCCTGCCAATCGTTGCTACTATGCTCGACATCTTAGAGATTATCCTAATGCTCTTGCGCAAATTGGCCTCTGGCGACTGATCTGCAGTCTCTGCGTCATAAGCAGAGAGTGAGGAGACAGCCGTCCTAAGAATATCCATTGGATGGGACTTTTTAGACATTTCCTTGATTATATTCACAACGCCTTCTGGAAGATCCCTTGCCTCGACAAGCTGCCTGTTGAAATCACTAAACTCTGCGCTGCTTGGGAGCTTCCCATTAAGCAGCAGGTAGCAGACCTCTGCGAAATTAGAGTTACTCGAAAGCACATCTATCGAATAGCCCCGATAATAGAGCCTTCCATTCTGTCCGTCCACCTTGCATATCGAACTCTCAGCTATGTACACCCCTTCAAGGCCGCTGCTTATATGCGGCTTCTCTGCTTCCACCATAATCCCACATATAGGATATGCTAAGAAAGAATTTAATTGTGCATCCCGGATTCGGTTATATTTCTATAAAAGGCCCAATGTCAATGTTAAATATATTTCCTGCCAGATATATCTGATTGGTATGTCTCACAAGAAAGTAAGCGTGATAGGAGCAGGCAAGGTAGGTTCGACGACAGCGCAGCTGCTTGCACTTAAGGGATTGGCAGATGTAGTGCTTGTAAACAGGACGGAGGGTCTTGCGCAGGGAGTCGCACTAGACATAAAGCAGAGCACTCCCGTCGAAGGGAGCGACTCGGGTGTTGTCGGGACTGGAGATTACTCTCAGATCGCAGGGAGCGATATAGTTGTCGTGACGGCTGGAGCGCAGAGGAAGGAGGGAATGACGCGCGACGACCTCTTGAAGACCAACGCGCAGATAATTGCAGCAGTTGCAGAAAAAATAAAGCAGTATGCGCCAAGCAGCATAGTCATAATGGTGAGCAATCCTCTAGATGCCATGGCATATCTCATGAGGCAAAAGACCGGATTTGAGAAAGGAAGGATAATAGGCATGGCAGGGATGCTAGACTCCGCAAGACTGACCACATTCATATCAGAGGAGCTCAAAGTAACTCCGAAGGAGGTCAAGACTATGATACTTGGCAGCCATGGCGATTCGATGGTCGCAATACTCTCCGCGACAACGGTGAACGGATTTCCAGTTGAGAAGCTCATAGAAAAAGAGAAGCTTAAGAGAATTGTGGAGCGCGCAAGGGACGGCGGTGCAGAGATAATAAAACTCGAGGGATCGAGCGCATACTATGCTCCTGCATCGTCTGTTGTGAGCATGGTGGACTCGATACTCAATGACAAAAAGAAAATAATGCCATGCTCTGCATACCTGGAAGGGGAGTACGACTTGAGCGGATTGTTCCTTGGAGTGCCGGTTGTTCTTGGCAATAAAGGTGTGGAAAAAATAGTGGTAATGGCGCTTTCGGATGACGAAAAAGCTGCGCTTTTAGAGTCTGCAAAAAAGATTTCGGCGCAGCTTCCTCTTCTTGTTGGAATCTAATCAAATGACGCATCATCAAACAGGCAACAAAACCTATTAAGACCACCTCAAAAGACGCCATCGATGTAACCTAAAAGGTCTCTCAAGTAAAGGATTTAGGCTTTTCAATATAAAATAAATCAAAAAAATACAAGCAGAAATTAGGCGGCTGCAAAAGTCGAGTCGTAGCAAGTTATAGCAAGGAAATACGCGAATCGGCATTCATGAAACCGCACATGTAGAACTAGGATGTAGGAAGGTCCTGGGCATTTGCATTAATTCATGATTGACTATATAGTACCGAGATTAGATAGGGCATGATGATCCTGGCCAGCTAAGAGTTACACTGCCGCCATTCCCTCCACCTGAACCAGAAGTAGTTGTACCTCCACCTCCGGTGCCGCTATCTCCACCCATTCCACCGCCGTACCCAACGGCGTTGTTATTTCCGTTGCCGCCGTTGCTGCCACCTGCGCCACCACCACTGCCGCAATATGATCCGCCTCCGCCTCCTGCTCCATATCCTCCTCCGCCGCCGCCAGCACAACCTGAATTAGAAGCACCTCCAGATCCGCTGGAACCGCCGTAACCAGCAGCCCAGGATCCAGGATTACCATTACCGCCAAAATTCAGACCTCCGGCATATCCAGGATAGGAGCCGCAGCTTCCGCCTCCTGTTCCTCCAGCGCCACCAGCAGAGCAGGTTGCTCCGGAGCCGCCATACGCGTCATCACTAGTATCACTTGCACCAGTACCACCATTTGCGCATGCTGTTACCGACCCGCTGACCAAAACAGCTGACGAACCTCCTCCTCCGCCGCCTGCAGGAGCTCCGCATGCTGCGCCGCCACCTCCACCATAATATCCGCTGCCTCCGCCGCCACCTCCGCCGCCATCATAACTGCTTGCACCTCCGCCACCACCCCCAACATATACTGTTAATGTTTGACCACTAGTTATAGCAAAACTTCCTGTACTGTAGCTTCCGCCCGTGCTGCTTGTTCCATATCCCGGATAGTTTCCACCTCCACCGCCACCATACATAGTATAGCTAACAGTAGTCGACGCCGGAACGGTTAAAGATAGATAGCTATTTACTGTAAGAGTATTTGTTCCGGTACATGAAGAGGCGTAGTTTGCAGTCTCAGATGCGGTGCTGGCCGGCATTGAATACGACCATGGATTTGATGATGAGGATGACGTTCCAGTCCAGCTGGAGAAGGTGTATCCGGAAGCAGGAGTTGCTGTAAGAGTTATTGCAGTGCCAGAGAAGTAACTTCCCGAAGAGCATCCTGCTGAGTTTGATGGAGAGGCAACCACGCTTGATCCTCCGGTTCCGTCAGTAAGTGTGAGTTGGTAGCATATGTTATAGTTTGCAGTTTCAGTTGCAGCGCCGGATGGCATTGAGTAGGACCATGGATTCGAAGTGCTCTGATATGTGCCTGACCAGCTGGCAAATATATTTCCTGAAGAAGGCGTTGCAGTTAGAGTTATAACGGCCCCTGCAGAATAGCTTCCGGAGGAACATCCTACGGAATTGGATGGCGATGCAGATACACTCGCCCCGCCAGGGGTGTCTGCCAATGTTAGGGAATAGCATTGAGACACAGTGGTAGTCGGACTTGATACGATTATTGTATTAGATGCAACATAGTTGCCATAAGTTGCAATAACATTGTAAGTACCTCCAGCCGTTGCAGTGAACTCCGCAGTTGCATTTCCATTTGAATTTGTCAATACGTATTCCGGAGAGATGGTAGCAGAGGAAGGAACGTTCGTACTGAATGTAATTCCTGAGCTTGACGCTGGCAGGCTGAATATTTTTATGTTTGCTGTGACAAGATCCTGAGTACCTGCAGATGTTGAAGAAGAAGCTACATAAAGTACCAGATTTACTGGCAGATTGTTGCTTGTGTAAGCGCCCACCTGCGATGAGAAATTGCCAATATAAGTTGTAGGTGCAATGGCGGTGCATCTATTCACATTACCAGATAGACAGACGCCAGTAGTCACCTTTATTAGGCCTCTTATTATAGATGATTGCACGATGTTGGCACTGATTGATCCGCTGCATATTGTCGTGCCGCCAGATATTACATTGGCTGGAGAGCATGTTGCTGTAACATTGCCATATCCAGAAACATTGAATATGAGGTTTGTCGGCCCCATAAAATCATATTGCTGTGCGTTTACTATTACGGCATCGAATTGTGTGGCGCCTGCTTTCGATCCTACTATTAGGCCTTTGCAGTCAACTCCGCCAGTCAAGCTGCAGCTTGTGGAAGTTATAGCGCTCGGGATTGCAAGAAGATAATAGATTACGCTTAAGATTATTGCGATTATGATGAATGCCCATATGTATCCGCTAAGGAATTCAAGCGCCGATTGCGATTTTGCTGATCCTGCAAGCATACTTTTGATGCACCTTTTGCATAAATTACTTGTATAAGTTATTCCCTAACATATAATAATATATCAATATCAAATTAGAGATATCTGGGGATAATAGATGGACTCTGTAAAGCTGGCAGGACTTGGCTTGACCGCGCTTAGGAGCAATTTTGCGCGTCTTGACCGGCCCTACAAGCTCACCTTTTCGATAACCTACTCGTGCCAGTCGCGCTGCCTGACCTGTAATATATGGCAGATAAAGCCGACAGGAGAGCTCGACCTGCGAGAGATAACTGCATTCGCCCAGAAGAACAACTATTTCAAGTGGGTAGAGATAACAGGAGGCGAACCATTCCTGAGAAGCGACATTGTTGACATAGTAAAGGCCTTCAAGGATAACTCTAAGGATCTCTATATAGTGACAATGCCGACAAATTCCCTATGCAACCCCGACATGGTTGCGGGAAGGATAGAATCCATACTACAGCTAGGCATACCAAAGGTCTCAATAACTCTGAGCCTGGACGGCTATCGCGAGCTGCATGATAAGATAAGAGGCATACCTGGGAATTTTGACAGGGTTATGGGAATGGCAAAGCGACTTAAGGAGATGCAGTCAAGATACCGTAATCTCTTCTTCGTCTTCGGGTACACGATGAGCAAGTACAACGAAGGGAAGCTTATGGAGACCATAGCCCAGGTTCAAAAGGAGCTCCCATGGGTCACTGCCAACAACTTTCACGTGAATGTAGGACAGACATCAGACACTTATTACAAGAATTCGGACATGCAGCTCAAGCCAGATGTTGCAGGATTCGTAGGCGAGCTGGACCAATTCCTAAAAGCAAGAAGACCTGAAATAGGAGCCATACCAATAGTTGAAAATGCATTCCTAAAGAGGCTTGGGTACTACATAAAGACCGGCAACTCGCCGATGCGCGGACGGAGCCTTGACGCCTCGCTGTTCATGGACAGCTACGGAAACGTTTTTCCATCGATAATGTGGAATAGGAAGATAGGAAGCATAAGAGAGACGGATTATGACCTATCCAAGATATGGCACAATAGCGAAGCCGAGGAGGTAAGGAAACTTATAGCACAGGGCAAGGAGCCGGGAGCATGGACCGCATGCGAAGCTTATCAGACGCTTGTCGGAAATATCTGGAGCCTGATTGTTTAAGTGGTCATATGTATATTCTTGGTGTTTGGGACGGTCACGATTCCGGAGCCGCTCTTGTGAAGGACAATAAGATAATATTCGCATCCAATGAGGAGAGGTACACTAAGAGGAAGCTGGAGATAGACTTCCCCCGCAACTCCATATCTGCAGCCCTCTCATTCGAGGGCATACGGCCTTCTGACGTGGACATGGTCGCATTCCCTACTACTGACCTCTCCAAAACCATATCGCGGGTATTTCCTATGCAGAAGGAGGCATACTATCGGTTCAGGAGGAGGAAGATGCTCAGGCCAAGGCTTGAGAGTCTGATGCATTATACAAAATACGCTATGACCACTGTGGGCCCGCTCCCTTTCTGCGATGAGATTAGTAGATACGAAGTCTCTAAAGAACTTGAGAAGGTCGGCTTTAGTGATGTCAAATTGGTGACTATAGATCATCATCGCGCGCATGCAGCCACTGCTGCATTCACCTCGGGAATGAAAGACCAGCTTGTGATAACACTTGACGGGATAGGAGACGGCCTGTCCGGGTCCGTAAGCACTCTTGAAGGAGGGGAAATGACAAGGAAGGTAGAGATTCCTGGAGGGGACTCGATAGGGATATTCTACGAACAGGTAACGAACATCATAGGAATGCGAGAGCTTGAGGATGAGGGAAAGATAATGGCAATGGCTGATTACTCGTTCCCGTTCCCGTTCTCAAAGAACAAGCTAAAGGACTTCTTTAGCGTTGTCGGAGTCGGGATAAAGGCCAAGTACGGCCCGATAAGCCAGTATGACATCCTAAGCAGGATGGCATGGGGCATGCCCAGGGAGCAGTTCGCATACATGGCCCAGCAGCTGCTCGAGAATATCATCACGGAGTTCGTATCAAATGCAATAGATGAGTATGGCATTGGAGACGTCTCATTTGCAGGAGGAATAATGTCTAACATAAAGGCAAACATGAAAATACGTGCGCTTGAAAAGCTTAATGGATGGTATATCTTTCCACATATGGGCGACGGAGGCATAGCTCTTGGAGCTGCGCTCCATGCCAACTATCTGGAAAATGGAACATCGCATTACCAGTTCCCGGACTCGTACCTTGGAGAAGAATACGATAATGAGCGCGTATTGAAGATACTAAAAAAAGAAAAGGACGTTTCGTTCGAGAGGGAGGATAATGTGGCTGGCCATGCAGCCGAGATAATAGAGTCAAACGACTATCTGCTCTGGTTCCAGGGAAGGATGGAGTACGGACCACGCGCACTGGGAGACAGAAGCATAGTGGGCAATTCAAGCTCTGAGAGCGTCAAGGACAAGCTCAACACTTATGTAAAGCAACGCGAATGGTACCAGCCTTTCGCGCCGTCGATGCTTGAAGAGGAGGCAGTCAGGCTACTTGAGGACGTAAAGGGAAGCGATAGGTTCATGACAATGGGATACAGAGTAAAGGAGTCGGCAAGGGAGGTGATGAAGTCCGTAGTGCACGTTGACATGACGGCAAGGCCGCAGATGGTTGGCAGCGAGAACAAGGTGTATAGGGAGCTTCTTAAGAGCGTGAAGAAGAGGAGCGGATACGGCGTGGTGCTCAACACGAGCTTCAACATACACGGAATGCCGATAGTTGCATCTCCGGAGGACGCGCTTGACACGCTAAAGAAGACCAACTCAAGGTACATGTTCATAGGGAACTATTTCATTGAGAACAAGAAGGCGAAGAAGGGGAGACGATGAAGATAGCATTCGTATATGATGTCCCTTACCCGTG
>DAIDLJ010000024.1:8953-13864 GCA_027449585.1 Microcaldota archaeon
AGAGCAACTTGCCAAGGACCATGAAGTGCACTATTTCACTACTAGATGGGAGGGGATGAAAGGGGAGGAATTCACCTATCACGGAATACACTACCACGCAATGCACAGAACGGAGCAGTCTAAGATATACAGGCATGGAAGAAGGTCGATAAGGGAAGCAATTGCATATGCAAATTCATTAAAGAGGATGTACGATTATGATTTCGATATAGTAATAACAAACGCGTTCCCTATAGTCCACCTTGCTGCGCTCAAGAAGTATTGCAAGAGAATTAATGCAAAACTAATAGTCGAGGTTGCTGAGGTGTGGGACAGGGATTACTGGATAAAGTACATCGGAAGGGTTGCAGGGAGCCTTGCCTATCCATATTCAGTAAGAGCGATAAAAGGTGCAGATCACTACATAACAATATCCAGCACTACTACAAAGAAATTAGAGCATCTAGGAATCGGAAAGTCAAGGATATCAATATTCGCACCGAACCTGGATGACGGTGTGATAGGAAAGATAAGGAAGGAGAAAGTGGCAAAATCTAAACTCGTTCTCTTCTCCGGGAGGATGATAAAGGAGAAGAGGCTTGATAGATGGCTAATAGCGCTGAGATCCGCATACCTGCACGATAATTCCATACGCGGACTGATAATAGGCAAGGGCCCTGAGAAGAGGGCAATAGAGGACATGATAAGAGAGATAAGGATGGATGGCAAGATCAAAGTTGTCGATTTTTATAAGGACAATATTGAGCTGTATCGGAAGATACGCGAGGCCTGCGCGGTGCTGCACATGTCGGAAAGGGAGGGACTTGGGATAATTGCCATAGAGAGCGTCGCACTGGGCACGCCGGTAGTTCTGCCAAGCGACACGCCGATTCCCAGGGAGGTAAGCGAGATGTGCGTTGTTGCAAGCGAAAGCCAGATACCAAAAAGGCTCGTCGAGATAGCAAACAGCAAGAATCCGGACAGATACATATTCAACAGGAAGAACCTGGCTATGTACTCCAAGTCTGAGATAAGGAGGTTCTATAGGGCATTGTTCTCAAAACTGAACCTAAAATGACCGAGCTGATAAGGATTTATATTGTGCATCATAAATGTTTAATGTTTCTTCGCTGATTAGATGGATTACAAGGAGATAGACAGCAAGTGGCAAAAGGCATGGCAGGACGCCGGGATCTTCGAGAGTGACGTTAATGGAAAGGAGTCTTATCTTGTTACTGTGGCCTTCCCGTACGTCAACGCGCCATTGCACATAGGCCATGTCCGCACTTATGGAACGGCTGACGTGCTTGCAAGGTACAAGAGGATGCGCGGGTTCAATGTTCTCTTCCCAATGGCATTCCATGCGACAGGCACTCCAATACTGGCATTTGCCAAGAGGCTTAGGAACGGCGACAAGGAGCTCGTCTCGGAGCTAAAACTCTTTCACATAGCAGACCAGGAGATAGCGCAGATGACGGATCCAAAGTACATTGCAAGCTACTTCGTCAGGGAGATAGAGACCGGGATGCACAGAGCAGGATTGAGCGTTGACTGGAGAAGGAAGTTCGTCTCGACAGACCCATTCTTTAGCAAGTTCGTCGAATGGCAGTTCGGGATACTAAACAGCAAGGGATACATAGTCAAGGGCAAGCATCCGGTAGGATGGTGCCCGAACGAGAACCAGGCAGTGGGCATGCATGACACGAAGAAGGACGCCGAGCCAGACATAGAGAAGGAGACAACGATAAAGTTCAAGGTTGAGGGAGAGGATGCGTATTTCATATGCACGACATTTAGACCTGAGACGGCATTCGGAGTGACTAACCTCTTCGTGAACAGAGATTCGGATTACATAGCGTGCAAGATAAATGGTGAGGGCACATACTACATCTCGAAGCAAGCTGCGGCCAACCTTAAGTACCAGCTAAATATTGAACAGATAGGTGAGGAGCTTAAAGGATACGAGTTGCTTGACAAGAAATGCAGGAACCCGCTAACCGATACGATAATACCTATTCTGAACGGATTCTTCGTAAAGGAGGGATTTGGCACGGGCGTGGTCATGAGCGTTCCTGCGCATGCGCCGTTTGACTACATGGCGTTGAAGAAGAACAGGGTTGCAGGAGTGGCAACCGAGATAAAGCCGATAGTGGTACTCGAGATACCGGAAAAGGAACCGTTAACCGAAGGCATAGTGGCAGGCATACCTGCAGAGAAGTACATACGGATGTTTGAGACCGAAGGGAGCGAGGACGGGACTCTTGAGAAGGCAACAAAGCAGCAGTACAAAGATGAGTCGCACTACGGACGTATGATAATTGAAGGTTACAAGGGAATGAGCGAGCCGGAGGCGCGGGAGAAGATATCAAAGGAGCTCGTGGAAAGCAAAAAGGCGTTCGAACTCTACATACTTGCAAATGCTCCGGTGAAGTGCAGGTGCGGATATGATGTCGTAGTAAAGGTGGTTGACGACCAATGGTTCCTAAACTACGGAAATCCCGAGTGGAAGGCGCTTGCAAAGGAGGCGTTCGCCGGAATAAACGTGCTTCCAGAAAAGTTAAGGAAGACCTTCGAGGCGGCGATAGACTGGATAGACCTAAGAGCCGTTGCAAGGGCGCAGGGACTTGGCACGCCCTTCCCTCTGGAAAAGGAGAAGATAATCGAATCCCTCTCCGACTCCACGATATACATGTCCTTCTACACTGTCTCAAACATGCTTAGGGACGTCGAAATTGAAAAGCTAAAGCCAGAGCTTTTTGATTATGTCTTCCTTGGGAAGGGGGAGCTTGGCGCGGTCGCAGAGTCGACAGGAATAGATTTCCAGGTAGTAAAGAGGTGCAAGGAGTCGTTTGATTACTGGTATAGAAACATGTCAAGGCACTCCGGCGCAGACCTGATATTCAATCATCTTACAATGTACATCTTCAACCACGCAGCAGTATTCGGAAAGGCAAACTGGCCCAAGCAGATAGTGGTCAACGGCAATGTGCTAAGCGAAGGCGAGAAGATGAGCAAGAGCATAGGGAATATAGTCCCACTCGTTGACGGAGTTGAAAGATACGGCACCGACGGGGCGTGGATGAGAGGTTTAGGTACCTCTACGAGATAGCCTCGAAGATAGATGCTATGGAGAGCCGTGAACTTGGGCACATGGACTACTGGATGTACTCAAAACTCAACAGGAAGATAAAGACTGCAACATCGCAGGTCGAACGGCTGGAGCTACGGGGGATGAGCACGGGAGTCATATATGATTCGGTTCTTGAACTCAAGAAATACCTGTCAAGAGGGGAGCCTAACGGCATAGTTGTGAGAGATTACATATCAAACGTGGTGCTGATGATGTCTCCAATAGCGCCGCACGTCTCCGAGGAGCTATGGCACCTTATGGGGAACACCACCCTTGCATCTGTTGAGAAGTGGCCTACGCCCGATGAGTCTATGATAAGCGATAAAGTCGAAGGGGAGGAAGAGCTCCTTGAAAGCATAATAGCGGATTCAAAGCAGATAACTGCGCTAATGACAAAATCCGGCAAGAAGGCAAAGGCGATAAAACTGATAGTTGCAGATGACTGGAAGAGGAAGATGCTAAACGAGCTATGCAAGAGCAAGAACGTTGGGGATCTTATGGGAAGGCTTAATGCAGAGAATGGAACGGCGGAATTCGGGCTCGACGCATCTGGCAAGGAGAAGGCGGTAAAGTATGCGCAGCAGCTTGCAAAGAAGGTGAACACTCTTCGCAGCGTGTCATCGACGCAGGAGGACGAATACAGATTGCTTGATGAATCAAAGGGTTATCTATCATCCATGCTGGGCTGCCCGGTGACCGTGGAGGTTGAATCTAAATCCACTTCGCAAAGGTCCGCAAACGCTGCGCCTCTGCGACCGAGCATTGACATCTCATCCTGATCAGAAGATCCTCCTAAGGCCGAACATGAAAGAGAAGGCCAGGGCTATTGCAAATGCAAATACCATGGACGTCACAAGCGAAAGCGCCTGGATGCCAAATACCTGCGTTGCCGCAACATAGAGGAAGACGAAGATCAGCAGTACGCATATCACATACACTGCCTTGTTCCAGCGCAGAACCTTGCTTCCATCAAGAGGGTACACCGGGAGCATGTTGAAGAACGCCAGCCAGACGCTTATGAACATTGTGAACCCCACCATGCTAAGGATATACGGGCTTAGCGTGGCGCCTAAAAATATCGCTATCAGGAAGAATACAAGGAAGATCACAAAGTTTGTCAGCGGTCCTGCAAGTGACACGTAGCCCTCCTCCTCAGTTGTGAAGGTGTTTGAGTATATCATCGTAGCTCCAGGAAGGCCGATCAGGAAACCAAAAACAGATGAGAGAAGGGTTATTATTATGCCAGAATCCCACTTCTTGAATGCAGCCATTGCCCCGAATCTTTGCGCCACTTTCTTGTGCATGTATTCATGCAGTATGAACGAGAGAGAAACCGCAACGAATGATATTGGAAGGAAGGACACGAATGTTAGTATGTTGAAAGACGACAGTCCTCCGGTGAATATTATTGTAAATGCGACGGTCAGTGCGAGGTCTGCAACTATCATATCCGATATCTCGCTAGATACCCTAGTTGCGCGTATGTAAGGAGGCATTGAATCAGATATAATATGCAAGTAGATTTATTAAAATGCTCATCGCTTATTAAAGCTGTCAAAGCTCCATCGTCTAGTGGTCAAGGATAACGGGCTCTGAACCCGTTGACGCCAGTTCGAATCTGGCTGGAGCTATTGAATTTCTAAGACGACAAAAACTACATGTAAAGAAAGTAGCTTTTGTTGACGATTTAAACTACCCGCGCCTAAAGGCGTGGGATTTCCATCAAGTTAATTTCCTTTGTCTTTGATTATTGTCTTCTCTGACATATCTTCTAACTATGGCCTCAGTGACATTACTCACTG
>DAIDLJ010000025.1 GCA_027449585.1 Microcaldota archaeon
CTTTTCTGGGTTCGAATTGAGCAGGACATGTAAGAGTTTTGGCACGTTGCTGTAAACCATTCTTGTAGCTATTGCGACAAAGTCTGCGCCGTTTAGATGTACGGTGGTTTCGTGACCGCCGCGGGTGGTACGATTGAGGATATTGTAGAGTTCAAGTCCTCGCGAAGCACGATCAAGCCGCATTATGCTGGAGTAGATCACATCGACTTCCTTATCTGAAAAACTCATTGGGAGAAGTATCTCGCTTTGAGCTACGCGCATGGCCCTTCTTGCCGGATCGTAAAGGCTCCTGTATGCGCTCTCAAAGAGAAAGGCGCCGCCTTCGGTATATGACTTCTGCGCGCGGCTGATATAGATAAGGTTGTGCACGCTGTCTTGCATGTTGTGGAACATTTCATGCGCCACGGTCCTGTCAAGCATTGGATAGGAGTTATCTGCCAGGGAGATAGTGCCACGCATATATTCACCTGCAGTATTGTCCTCGAGTTCGCTCTGGACTTTGACCTGTGATATTTTTTCTATATGTGGATTTAGGCCAATTATCCTTGAGAAGTCGGCGACTTCAAACATGATTGATGCAATATTATTCTTAATTTCATATTCTGCGGACTTTGTCTGGGCTAGGAATGGCGATACCTTTATCTTAGGCGCCATGTACTTGACAAAGCGCTCATGCGCTGCTGTCCTGTTTAGAAGTTTCATGGAATTAAGCAGTATTTTCTGATATTTATTTCTTGCCTGCAAGGGTGGTTTTTTGGTTATTTGCAGAAAAATCTTAAATACGATGAAAGGGTAGATAATATCGGATTGGTGACTGTTGTGGCGCTATATGCTGTCCCGCTTGATCACAGCGACAAGAAGGAATACCTGAGGATAAGACAGGACGTGGAGAGCGTCAGGAGGAAGGGAATAGTAGTTGGATATGAGCTCCCGGACATCAATCTCACAAGGCATCTGCTGGGGGAGGTCCTTGGAAAGTCGCAGAAAGGTCTTGAGGATACAGTGATTTCTTTCCTAAACAGCATAGGCACACGAGAAAGCTTCTTGGAGAACCTTACTTGCAACCTGATGGAGCTTGACAGGGCAAAACGCACCGGACTTGTGGCACAGATAGTGCCTATAGATCTTCCGCATGGTCTTTCGAATTCCCCTGGAGCAAGAGATACGCATTTCATTGAGAAGTACGAGCATGAGGCGCAGCTGGGAGAGATGCTTTATGATGCAATAACCACGAACGCACCATTCAGGAGGGTGGTTCAGGTACTCAAGGCAGACCTGCTGGCCAACAACGACGCATGGAAGCTAAGGAACATGGAGATGAAGAAGAACATCTTCAGACTGATGTCGCCTGGGGGCGACTATGACGTTGTCGCCATGATGGGCGCTGAGCATCTGCCATGGATCGCAAGAAACCTAAGAAGGGATCACGTGGAGATGAAGGAGCTTGAGGATCCAAGAGAAGTTGCTGGGGTATGGTGGACCAATTACACGGCTACTGAAGAGGCAAAGAGGCTTAAGGACACCAACATGGCAGGTATCGAACTTGCAAGACTTGCAGTAATGCTCAGTATGAGGGTCCTTAGGGCGCAGCGCGGTGGCAGCGAGCTTACTGAAAAAGAAGTTGCAATAGCAAAAGGGATAACAGACCCTAAAGGGGCAGAGGCAGAGTACAAAAAGGCCCAGGAGTTCTACAGGGACGGATTTGCAGAAGCGATACCTCTGCTTGTAGTTAAGAGGAATTAGGCTATTCCGGGGCGCAGCAGAGGTTTTATGTCGGCGGCGTCCATGTGAAGTGCTTCTGCAAGTTCAAGGGCGACGCGACCTTCGATAGGCACTCCACGCTTTATATCCTTGAACTCAATGACGCGCAGGTGCCATCTTTTTATATTCACCTGCCTTGCAAGCTCGCCGACAGTCATGCCGCTTGCTATTCTTGAAAGCCTCATCTGTTCATGTACACTGCCTTCTGTCTGGTTAAGATAAAGCTTTAACAGCTGAGATATTTGCTCCCTTTCAAGGCCGAGGCTGCGGGCTATTTTTGAGAACAATAGTGCGTCCTTTTCAGAATCCAGATCGAATCCTGCAATCTCGACTTTTGCTATCTTGTTTCTACCAACATTTGCCATCTTTGAGAGCTTGGTGTGGGATATCCCTTCCTGCAGCCTTGACTTCCTCAGCATTGCGCCTAGTAAAACTCCTGCGGCCTTCCTGTCGGAAGTTGCCGCGAGTGCGCCGTGGAATTCTTCATACGCTTTGGCCCTTGGCTTATGGATCTGAGGGTTGATCATTCTTACTACCTCCAAGTATTTGCTTTTGTGCAAACTTTTTTATTTCCTTACTGCAAGTTTTGCAGCTTCGCAAAGAGGCCCTGCCTCTTCACCAATCTCTGTGATCACAGGGATTATTTGCGGGACTTCAACTGAAGGCCTGCCCCTAATCCATCCGGACCACGCATATATCGATGAATTCTCGTCAAGAGTGTACATCTTTCCGGAGTAGCCCTGTTGCCTAAGCGCATTGCCAATTGCAGCCATAGTCGTGCCAGTATCTATGTAGTCGTCTATAAACACTATTTCAGGGCTTGCAAGCGCCTTCTTCAAGTCCTCTTTAAGTATGAATACCTTCCCGCACATGCTTGTTCCGTCGGAGAAGGTCTTCGACTCGTCATGATTGTACATTCCTGAGGAATAGCCAGCAAGTATCGGCGGTTCCTTGGCAAGGCCCAGGCTTTTTAGTATTGGACTGAAATATCCTGCGTAATGGAAACCGCGGTTCATTATCCCAATTATCTGGGTCTGCTCTGAGAGCTGCATGTACCCAGGAGGCAGCTTTGACATGTAAAGCGGCTTCCCTGGCTCATGCGGCTGCACCGTTCCGAAGAAATAATACTGCGACTGCACTGATGCGGGCTTGAGGAGCGAGCCGTCCTCGATGAACTCCCTGAAAAGCAGCTTTATCGCCTTCCTGTTATCATCCGTTGTTGATGGGTCAAACAAGGCCTTCCATCCGTTCCTTACGACGATCACGTCCTTTAGAAGGTCATTTCTATATATTCTTTCCAGTCTAGTCATAGTAAGCACGCATGCTATTTTCTTGCCGCAAGCCTTGCCGCAGTAAGAAGCTTGTGGTTCTTTGAGCCCTGCTCGGTGATTATTGGTATTTTTTTGGGAAGCTTCACCGTTGGGTTCCTTATGACATAAGGGACCCACTCCCTCACATATCCATTGTTGTCGAGCTCGAATATAGGCTTGTCATAGCCGAGCTGGATTAGCGCCCGACCTATGGCAACAAGTGTTGTTCTTGTCTGTGGCGGGCAGTGATCTACAAATGTGACGCTATTCCCATCCATCATGGCTTTGAGGTCTTCATGGAGTACGTATACCTTCCCATACATGCTCGTGCCGTCAGAGAAGGTCTTCGACTCGCCGTGCGGATACATTCCGGATGAGAATCCTATAAGACCCAGATGGCCTTGCGAGAGGCCCATGTCGCTAAGTTGGGAGTAATAATAGCCTGCCGTGTTAAGCCCGCGTGCCATTATACCGACAACGACGGTGCTTTCTGGTATCTTCTCTGTGCCAAATACGCGCTCGTGACTCTCAAGATCCACATATCCCAAATAATGCAGCTGCGATGCTGCAGAACCTGGCTTGATCTGAAGGCCGAAATCCAAAAAGTCCCTGATTTCGCAAACAATCTGCTCGCGCCTTTCGGTGGAGGTGCTGGGGTCGAATATGTCGCGCCACATCTCCCTTAGCGCGACAACATTATGGAGCCGGGGATAGGGATGGGGATCCCTAGTCTTTGAAATGGCGGTCTGGGTAATTACTGCCATGCATATATTCCTCTTTTTCTGGTATTAAAATGATGTGACTTTTTACAAATACGGGCTTTTTTCTGTTATTTTGCTTAAAGCGCTAGTGGAATTCGCGGACGAGGGTGCGGAGGCGCCGTTCTAACCTCTCTCTAACCTCTCTGAATGACTTATTGGAGATTGTTCTTCCAGTGAACATAAAAAGAAGTTAGGTATTTAAACCTTTCTTGGCAATTTATTCTGGTGCATTTATGGCCAGCATGAGCTATTAGAGGCTTATGTTTTGAGAGCGGTTTCTGCTTGATGAAAACATAGATAGTTAGACTATCTTACCTCTGATGTGCCTGGGCCATGAAAACTAGTGATATTGCATTGATTGCAATTGATTTGAGGAGAAGCAAGTTTTGTAGAGAAAATTTTTTAAGCCACCTAGGGGATGGCTAGGCTCTAGTAGCGACGAAGGACGTGGCAAGCTGCGATAAGCCCAAGGTAGGCGCAAGTCAGCCTTTGAACTTGGGATTTCCGAAATGTGCACTTTGAATAGAGGTGCGAGCGTACGCGTGGAATTGAAATATCTTAGTACACGCAGGAGAAGAAAGCTTATGCGATTCCGTCAGTAACACGAGTGAAACCGGAAGAGGACAAACTGAATCTTCCATTGCGAAATGGAAGAGATGTGGGCTGCTTTTGAACTCATGATGCCTGCCGAATGCTCTGGAAAGAGCGGCCAAAGAGAGTGACAGCCTCGTAGGCTAAGCAGAGTGAGTCTTGCAGATGTGAGTAGTTCGGCTTGAATATGTCGAACGAAGACGGGGCATTAAACCCCAATCCTAAATATTGACTAGAGACCGATAGCGAACAAGTAGCGCGAGTGAAAGCTGAAAAGAACCCATACGTATGGGATTGAAATAGATCTGAAACTAGGTGGTTACGAGAAGGCAAGGCACGAAAGGAATGAAAGGACCAGAAGCGAAGTGGCGTAAGCCACAAGCGATGGACTAGGACCAGTGTTTTGTCATTCTTCTCGAAGCAAGAGCCAGGGAGTGCATCATAGTGGCGAGCTTAATAGCGAAGTGAAAGCGAGAGCACGCAAGCAATGAGGTGCTGGGCATGAAAATGCCTCCAGTCACTATGATTCGACCCGAAGCCAATGTGATCTACGCGCGGCTAGGACGAAGTCGGGTTTACACTCGATGGAGGTCCGCAACCTGTCATGGCATGTCCTGTTGGGTGAGCTGCGGGTAGGGGCGATAGACCACTCGAACTTGGCAATAGCGGGTCCCCTCCGAAGTATCTTTAGGATAGCCTCAGACGAGCTCGAACACGAGGTAGAGCTACCGATTAGAACGTCTAGCTTCGAAAGAGGCTGCGTTCTTCTCAAACTCCGAATGCGTGTTCTGCGTAGACTCTGGGAGTCGGCGACGTTGGGTAAGCTAGCGTCGCGATGCTGTAAAGGCAGTATCCGAGGTTAAGGTCCCTAAATCTTGATTAAGTGTATCAAAGGACGGCATTGTCTTAGACAGTCGGGAGGTAGGCTCAGAAGCAGCCACCCTTTAAAAAACGCGTCATAGCGTACCGATTGAGACATTGCTCTCCGAAGATGGACGGGGCTAAATCAAGTACCGAAACCTCGGCATTATCAAATAATGGGTAGGAGGGCATTCTACACGGCTGGAAGTTTGGGCTTGCGCTCAAATGGACCGTGTAGTAGAGAAAATCCTGGTATTAGTAACAGCATAAATGGGCGAGAATCCCATTCCCCGGAAGCACAAGGTTTTCCTTGCAATGATCGTCAGCTGGGAGTTAGCCGATCCTAAGCACACAGCCAATTACTCGTGTGCAAAAGGGAAGCATGTTAATATTCATGCGCTTGATGCGTAGGTGTGGCAACACAAGGCGGATTTCTGAAGCTTGAGGATAGGGCTGCAAACAGGAACAAATGGCCGCGGAGTCTCATTATGAGGAGAAGCGGCTAAATGATCTGACAATGCCCGAATTCTTGAGCCAGTGAAAAGGGAATCCGCAACGATCGTATCAAATCGTACCTAGAACCAGTACAGGTGCTGCTGGCTGAAAAAGCCAAGGGGTGTCAGGATAACCCGGGTTAGGGAAATCGGCAAAATAGTGGCGTATGTTTTCTACAAGCCATGTCTGCGGTTAGTAACCGCAGATAGCATTATCAAGGGAAGAACGACTGTTTATCAAAAACACAACTCACCGCACAGCCGTAAGGCTTTGTACAGTGGGTGACGCCTGCTCACCGCTAGCCAGCGAACCCCCGTTTCAACGGGACTAAGCCCTAGCAAAGAGCGGGAGTAACTCTGACTCTCTTTAGGTAGCGTAATACCTCGTCACTTAATAGGTGACTTGCATGAAGGGCGTAACGATTCTTCCACTGTCCCAACTCGGGACCTGGTGAACTTACTACGTGGTGTACATGCCACGTTCTCTCAGTGGGTAGCGAAGTCTCTATGAAACTTGACTATAGTCTGTTGCTGTTGTGTGATTGGCATTGCACAGCGTAAGTGGGAGCGTCGAAGCGGTCTTTTCGGAGGCCGTGGAGCGACAATGTAACACCACTCTGTGTCTATTACGCGACTTACAAGTAAAATTGGACAACAGCAGATGGATAGTTGGACTGGGCGGTTGCTTTCGATAAGGAAACGAAAGTGATCTATGCTCTGCTTAGCCGGTTTGGAAAGCCGGCGTTAAGCATAAAGGCAAATGCAGGGCTGACTGTATTTCGAAAAGCGTGAAATGCAGACGGGAAACCGAGACTTAACGAACGTTGGATGCCTTTTTAATGGGGCACCAAGCTGTCAAACAAGTTACTCTAGAGGTAACCGGTTCGTGGCGGGTGAGAGTTCACATCGACCCCGCCGTTTGATACACCGATATGGGCTTAGGTTATCCTGGGGGTGCAGGAGCCCCCAAGGGTTGGACTGCTCGTCCATTAAAAACCTACATGAGCTGAGTTCAGTACGTCGCGAGACAGTACGGTAGCAACTACTGGGAGTGTTAGTGTCAGAGGATAACATCTTTTTAATACGAGAGGAACGAAAGATGGTCGCCACTGGTGGACCGGTTGTCGAAAGGCACTGCCGGGTAGCTACGCGATAAGCGGATAAGCCCTGAAAGCATCTAAGGACGAAGCCGCATCCGAAACGAGACACTTAGGGTGCCCGTATTACACGGGTTTGATAGGGCGGGCGTGTAAGCAGGGAGCTTCGGCGACCTGTGAGCGCACCGCAACTAAATCCTAACACAATTATTACGATGTCTACCCAGACTCGTAATCAAAATCTACAAGACTTGCTTCTCCTCCTTTTTTCTTTTAAAAAAGGAACTGCATCTGAATGCTGCGTAATTTTTTGATTTGGCATTCTGTACAATTATGAATGGCTAATTGCAGATATGGCTGCACTGATAGCGCACGCTCTATAAGACTATGAACAGCAGCGCAAAGACAAGTAATGAGGATATAAAGAGGAATGGATAGAATGGCAGCGCCATTGCGCCTTTCCTGATAAAGATCGACATTATCTTGAACACCGGACGCGTCAGGAGCAGTGCGAGGAGGACTATGGCCCAGATGAGCCAGAATGGGAAGACGAGGAAGGTGGAGGCGACGACAAGTTTGTCGCCCATGCCCAGGCCTGGAAGGAGCAGCAGGATGGCCATTGATCCGAACGTCTCTAAAAGTGCGTACGATGTCGATGCTGCAAGATATCCCGATATGTCAAGGCGTATGTTATAGAGAAAGACCGCTATGAAGAAGGCGCTAAATAGGAGTACATAGCGCAGGCCTATCCTCTCTAGCCCTATGATGTCTAGAATGCCGAGTATCGCAAATGGGGCTAGCAGCAGTATGAACGGCTCGCCAAGCGGTGCTGATGAGAACAGCAGAGGTATTAGCTGTTGCATTATATGGAATTGGCTCGGCAGCCTTTAATAGCATTGCAGTTTAGCATATGCAGGAACGCCTGCCAATGACCAACTAATCCTTATTAATTGTTTATACGGAATATTTACGTTGATTATTATGAGCAAGAGTGCGCACGTTTCGCATGCAGCTTCTTCTGGAGCTGCGGCATACGCATCAGCAGCAATGACACCAGAGCAGAAGAGGATACTTGCAGTGCTCGTGATGGGAACGCTCATGAGCGCAGTTGATGTCACAATAGTCCTTCTTGCTATCGCCTCTATTACAAGCTCGCTCCATACCAACTTGGCCATGTCCATATGGATAATCATAGCCTATCTGCTGGTGGTTGCCATCTTCACAACCCAGCTTGGTAGGCTTGGGGACATGTACGGCCGCGGCCAGATATTCAACCTTGGCTTTTTCATATTCACTGTTGGTTCCTTCCTGTGCGGCGCGTCGACATCGATATACATGCTAATAGCATTCAGAGTGCTCCAGGGCATAGGCGGGTCGATGATACAGGCCAACAGCGGTGCCATAATAGCAGACACGTTCGACAGGAACAACAGGGGAAAGGCTTACGGGTACACATCCATGGGATGGAGCACCGGATCCATGCTTGGGATAGTGCTTGGAGGGATACTCACGACATTCGTAGGATGGCAGTACATCTTCTACATCAACATACCGATAGGCGCAGTTGCTCTGTGGCTGGGCCTCAAATACATAAAGGATGACGCGCGGCTAAAGGAGCCCATAGACTTCAAGGGGATGCTTGTGCTCAGCGCCATGCTGCTTCTGCTAACTTTCAGTGCGACCGAGATCGTATCGGCCGGCGAGAGCGCGCGCGGGATCGCGATGTTCGCCGTGGGCGTGATTCTGATTCCGGTATTCGTCTGGGTGGAGAGGCACGAGAAGTATCCGATAATAGACTTTGGCGCCTTTAAAAACAAGATACTCGCGCACTCGCTTGGCGCCGCATTCCTGCAGAGCGCAGGATATCTTGCGATAGTCTTCATGCTGATAATGTACCTGCAGGGCGTGCGCGGCCTAAATCCGCTGGACGCATCGGTGCTGCTCATACCTGGATACATAATAGGAGGGATAACCGGGCCTAGGATGGGCAGGCTCTCGGACAGGATTGGCGCCAGGACGGTTGCCACGATAGGCATAGCACTGACATTGCTCACGATACTGATCTATTATGCATTTCTTAATGCAACCACGCCTTACTGGATAATAATAGCAGCGACCGTGGTGGCAGGAGTGGGGACCTCGATGTTCTTCCCTGCAAACAGCAGCGCAGTGATGGCCAATGCCCCTTCGAACAATTACGGAGTGGCGTCAGGGCTTCTCAGATCGCTCTCGAACATAGGCACGCTGGTCAGCTACCTTGTGACCATAACCGTGGCCTCTCTTGCAGTGTCTAGGGAGCAGGCCTTCAAGATATTCCTGGGCACTAGCGACCTCATAGGCAACATATCCACGGAGTTCCTAAAGAGCATGCATGCGGTCTTCATAATATCGGCGGTGATACTGATCGCTGCCGCTGCGCTATCATGGACGCGGGGAGGCGAGCAGAGGAAGGAATGGACGCACTCAAAAGAGCACGTAAAGCCGCATGGCCAAGGCTGATGCTATTAACTTTTCCTGCTCTGGAAGAAATGCCGCTTTGCGCGGCTGCCCTTTTTTAGGAGGCAGTCACGTTGATTGAGGCGTGTGCGTCGGACTCTCCTGTGACGACAAGGTGGTAGCCGCTTCCTGCAACAAGCGTTGTAAGAAGGTTGCTCTCTCCGCGTGCAAGGCGCCCTGAGAACGTGAAGGTGTGAGAGCTGCCTGCTGCAAGCACATATCCAGTCTCATTGAAGTCCTCTACGTTGGACGGGGACATTACTGTCCCGTTGCTAAGCACCAGCAGGGAGACCATTCCCAGACGCGTCTGTAGCTTCTGCATGACTGCGCTGGTGTTGAATATTCCACCCCTGAGCCTGCTTTGCACTTCAGAAAGACCCTGAGCAGTGCATATGCTGCCGTTTATCCTTATGTTGTATGACGATCCAAGATCCTCGCCGAAGTTGCCAAGGTCGGAGTTGTTTATCTCGCCGCTTGACTGCTGTCGATCCTGGCTCCTTGACTGGTTGGTGTTGTCTGTGCTTTTGTTGCTGCCAGTCTCAGAACTCGCAGTTACAGAGGCATTGCCTCCAGACCTCTCCGAGCTTCCATTGTTCTGACCGACTACTGCTGTCACAGAGACGTTTGCTCCTGCGCCGAGTTCCGGCCTGTCCTGTGTTGTTATGTTGAGCTTTGCTGTGGTGTTGAGCTTTGTTGTAGTGTTTGCACCAGTGCATGCGGAATTGTTGGCCACTAGCCTGCTAAGCTCAGTCTCTGCCTCTGTTGCGCGCTGCTGTATGCCGGTTGTGTTCAGCGCTACTGAGAGGTTTCCAAATACAGAGATGTGCCTGATAGAGGCAGTCTGGTTCTCGTTATTGGTGACCGTAACGCTTATGGTAGTTGAATTACCCTGCACAGATACGGATGCATTTGAGACCGTGATGTTCGGCCTGACATCTGCAAGGTCCTTGCGCTCTGACTGGTTTAACCTTGCGACGTATCCTACCTTGACGCTTGATGAATTGGTGCCCTGGCCGACTATTACCGCCCTTAGCGAAGGAACCATTACGAACACTGTTGAATTTGCTGTGAGTATGGTTGCGACTACTGGGGAGAGCGACATGAGAAGGCTTCCGGTGCCGTTTAAGGTTGCCTGGCCTGCGACGTGCGCCGTTACGGTCTGGCTAGGCACTGTAACATTGTATGTCGTGCCGTTGACAGTTATTGATGCAGAAGTTATGCTGAATCTCACGCTCTCTATGCTTGAATTTACAGGCACTGAAACTGCGCCTATCGTCTGGCTTACGTTTAGTATTGAGAGGAGATTGAGCGTTCCGCTTGAATTCGCATATAGCCATCCCGAGGAGTTCTGTGCGTTGCTAAGATGCACTCCGACCTTTGAGTAGGATATAACAAGCGATGTCGTGCCGTTTGGAACCGTCGGTGGGTCTGTGAGCCTTATAGCCATAAGGCTCTGCAAAGGAGACTGCGTAGTCTGAGTCGTTGTCCCATGGTTTTGAAGGACCAAAAAGAGCACGGCTGCAATTATTACGACCGCGGCAACGATTATAGGCAATGATATTTTCATAATTATCATTGGAATTACGACTTATAAGAATATATTACTATCTAGATCATGCGGCTTTAGGCCATGCGGTTTTGGATGACGATGGCCCTGCCCGTGGATCTGAGTCTACCCACTACCCATATATGCTCTTTATTATGTCATCGGCCTTCTTCCTTGCCTCCTCTATGATGCCCAGCTTCTCTGATTTTGGATCCCTAAGCAGCGATGTCAGCTCGATGACGGCTTCTGACATCGTCTTGCTAAAGAGATCCTGCTTTGAGCTATCCGGCTCTATTACCTGAAGCACCTTCGTCTCGAGCATGTCAAGGGCCTTTACTATATTACCGTCCCTAAGGAAGAGCAATCCTATCATCGCTGGGCTTGATATCTGCTTGTGGGATAGCTTTTGCGTGCCGCGCATCTCGCTGGTAAGGGCGTTGAGCATCTTAGAGTCCCAAGGGATGGCAGCCTCGAGCTGCGCTATGAGGAGCGAGTCCGCTGATAGGGTATTTGACTCTCTGAGCGTCTCCATCTTTACCTCAAAGATTGGATTTGATCTTATGAACTTGGCTATATCGGGCATCTGCTCTGCGAAGAAGGATATGGCGTTCTGGAAGAGCACAAGGCTTAGCTGCACCTTGCCTTCAAGCAGCATGGCGCCGTTCTGCGCTGAATCTGCGCCTATGCGCCTAACAGATATGATGAAGCCGTCTATGTCGTCTATGCGTACGGTTGAGACCTCCCTGCCTTCAGGATCGAGTATCCTAAGGTGCGGATAGTGATCCGGTCCGTCTACGTCAAAGCCGAATCCAGAAAGCGACCTGTCAGATGAGAGCAGGTCTATGTACCTGTTGACCGCCGAGAGCCTGCCGGTCTCCGATTTTGAGATGTTGTCGAGATATAATTCTGATGGGGCTATGGAGCAAAAGACCTGCCTTGAGCCTTTGCCGTATCTTGAATGGGTTGGAAATACATATGTCTCCATGTAGACCTTGCGCAGAGGAGCGGGAAGGGTTTTTTTCATTAAGCAGAATGTCCCTTCTGAGCTGCTCATCGCCTCGTACTCCTTCAGGCCGAGCCTGTTCTGTATAACTAAAGCCATAGCAAACATTCCAATTGAATATTGCCTCATATTTAAATCATCGCATCCACGCGGGTGTGGGACATAAGTCAGTTCTTTCCAAGTAAAAGAAGGTTATGCCAGATTCCCTTGCACATAACCGCAGTCGCAATCCTATCGTCCCTCCTCTGCCACACCTGCCAGCCGTTCGATTTCTTGTCTGAAGCGAACCCACTCTCCGAACTTTCCCTTCGGTAATATTCCTTGAGAAAGGCCATGGAATTCCCCATAAAAGACCTCCAAATGTCATGCCACTTCTTCTTTCCTCTTATGGTCGTGTCCCTCTTTGGAAGGATGTAGAATCGAGTATTGTTGTCGAATCTACCGATGATGGACTTGAATGTATAGTATCTATCCAGTCTAACGCTGTCGACTTTTATACCTAGTCTTGCCATCATTTCCCTTGCACTGTTGAATGCCTCCATCTCCGACCTCATCCCCGTTCCGTATCCGACATACATTCCGGTGTTCAGATCCAGGAATGCGAAGGCGTAAGCAAAAATCTTCGCCCTGCCGTTTTCCTTCTTGATGTTAGTGGAATAGTGTTTTGTGACGGTGAGGCCGTATCCCGTACCGTCGCCTGATATATCCACGTTCGTTATGTTTTTCCTCCTTATCATTATTACAAACATGTTGTGCACTGCCATGGAAATTAGGGGATCTGAGTACAGCCGCTCAACGGTCTTATAAGACGTCGAGATCCGGGGCATTTCGCCGAATAGAGGCAGTAACCTTGCAG
>DAIDLJ010000026.1:0-11124 GCA_027449585.1 Microcaldota archaeon
CCTTCATCATAAGGGTGCACTTCAACCTCGCTCTCCTCTATATCTATCCAACGGCATCTTTCCTGAGCCGCACAGGAGCGATGGGAGTCTACGTCGTGGCCCTTGGCATGATATTTGCTGGGCTGCTTGGAGGAAAAGTGGGCGGGTCTCTGATGGCCAGGGCGGTTTCAAGGAGCTATCTGCGCGGCGAGAATTTTGGCGAGATGAAACACTTGAATTTCGAGCAAGGACTTCCAAAAAGAGCAAGAAAATCAAGATAATACTTGGGCCGCATTTAACTAAAGGTAAAAATCCCAAAACGGATTATTTATAATTATTATCAGAGGAAGATGGGTGTGGACATTAAACGTGCTTTAGAGGGCATAGTGGTCGGCCTGATCGCCCAGGCGCTGGTCGGTTGGGTATCGCCATTCACCCCAATTCTTACTGGTTTTCTTTCAGGAGTAGTGATGCGCAGCGAGCGTGACGGCACTATTACTGGATTTGTATTGGGTGCTGCAACTTCTGTTGGATTCGTGGCCAGGATGTATTTCAATCTCGGCCTGCCGTACCTGTATCCCACTACAGAATTCTTAAGCAAGGCGGGCTATCTGGGAACCTACGTGGTCGTCCTAGTAATGGTCTTCGCAGGAATAATCGGTGGAAAAGTAGGCGGCTCATTAATGCAGAGATCCGCAGAAAGAGGATTTCAGCGCGGTGAGATAGTGGGCGAGCTCAAGAAGATAAGAAAAGAGGATGCGAAGGGAAAGAAGTTCCACAAAAGCAAAACTGCGTAGATTCAAAGCGAATCTCCATCCACAACTGTTTATATAATTGCTTTACAAATTATCTATGGTTATTTATTGTCTGATAGTACAACAAAAGTAGATCAGCCGCCAGTCGGCAAGATAAGGCAGAGATACCTCACTGCGCTTGTGGCGCTGCTAGGCTTTGCAATCTTGCTATTCTTCTCAGACTGGGTAATAAGTTTTGTGATAATACACTATCTGCCAGGTCTTGGCGGATATATCGGATATCTCTGGAAAGGCACGAATGCGCTTATAGGCATACTGGGGGCATATGTAATCTACCGGATATTAATTTCGGTAATAGACCTTCAGGTGAAAAGGAGATCAAGCAAGGGTGCAGGCGAAATCCAGAAGCTTCTTCTCAGAGTAGCCTTCTACTTTCTTGCAATATTTATCATCCTGACCGCATTTGGCGTTAGCACTTCCAGCGCCCTTGCAGGAGGCGCAGTCGGAGGCATAGTGATAGGTCTTGCAGCGCAGACCGTAGTTACTAGTATACTCTCCGGCCTTCTGTTATCCACATCAAAGACACTCTTTCCGGGCGACATAGTACTGCTAAAATCAAGCTACTGGGGAAGTACCGATACGCTCGTAAGGGTCATACGGGTAAATACCTTGTACACAGAAGCACTCACGCAGAACAACAGTAAGATGAGATTCCCTAATCCCCTCATTTTGAATTATGTAGTGCTCACTCACCTGAATTCCGATTCCACTTTCGACTACCCGCTGCAGGTATCAATCAATGCCGATGTCTCCGCATCTGCAGTAAAGGCAAGCGCACAGAAAGCCATTGCAAAAGAGCTTGCAAGGCTCAAGATACCAAATCCTGAGATAATCCTGCTATCAAAAAGCGGCGGCACAAGCACCTTCACGGTGGTGCTCAAGATAAGCGATTTCCTAGATGTGAACAAGGCCACCGATGTGGTCAATATGGCATTTGATGACGCATACTGGGAGGCAAAGAGAAGCAAGAAGTAGGCTGCAGTCTAATGCAGCGCGGTTCATTTTTCGCCCAATATAAATCCATCATTATACTCATGTGAGAATTTAGAGGAAAGATTAAAATACAAAAAGACGGGCATAATGGCTTATTGATTTGATGAGACTTTGGCACAGAAACAGACCAGAGGCAACGAAGGAGCAGGTCCAGATGCATATAAATGAGTTGATCAGGGATCCCCCCGCGCCTTCTTTCTCGATAAGCCATATGGATCTCACGGCAGATCCTCGCAAAGACTTCTATTTGTATTCGTCTGGAAGATGGCTGCGCAGCAATCCAATACCTGACGACAAGTCGAGATGGTCCGCATTCAATGAGCTCGACGAATGGAACCAGCGACTGCTTGGCAGGATAGTCAACGACTGCGTAGCTAGTAAAAAGGCCGCAAAAGGATCTGCGGAGCAGCTTGTGGCCGACCTATATTCCTCTGCCATGAACGTCGAAAAACGGGAGAAGTTAGGGTTCTCTCCGATAAAGGATTTATTGAAGGAGGTCTCCGGCATAACCTCCAAGAAGGATCTCTTAGGACGACTCCCAAAGCTCCACAAGCTCGGCGTCGGTGCCTTCTTCGATGAATATGTTGGCGCGGACCAAAAATCAAGCGACACATACGCATTCCATCTTTACCAAGGCGGCATCTCTCTTCCAGACCGCGAGTACTATTTATCAGACAAGTTTTCCACTCTAAGGGAGCAATTCCAAGACCACGTGTCCAAGATGTTCTATATGTCTGGAGTAAGCTCTGTCGACGCGCAAGAATACGCAAAAGTGGTGATGAGTATAGAGAAGGAGCTTGCCCAGTCAAGCAGGACAAGGACCGAGCTTCGTGACGCTAAGAACAATTACAATAAGCTTAGTACGTCAAGCCTTGATTCAAGGTATGATTCACTGCATCTGCAAACGTACCTGTCAGACCTGGGCGTGAGTGGCGCTGAGCACATAATCGTGGGTCAGCCAGAATTCTTCTGGAAGCTCAATAGCATCATAAGGCGACACAGCCTGGGGGATCTGAAAATATACTTGGCATGGCAGGTCATATCCTCTTATGCGCCGCGCCTGAATAAGGAGGCGCAGGAAGAGAGCTTTGATTTCTTCGGCCGCAAGCTTAATGGCCAGGAGAAGCAGGAGCCACTGCATAAGCGCTCCGTGCGGCTTGTAGGCAGCGTACTTGGCGACGCGCTAGGGTCGCTATACGTAAGCAGGCATTTCACCCCGGAGACCCGCGCCAAGGTCCTTCTACTAGTTGATGACATAATGGGCGTCTTTAGGGAGAGGCTAGAGAAAGTTCCATGGATGGACAATGAGACAAGGAAGAGGGCGCTAGAGAAGCTGGATGGTTTCAAGGTCAACATCGGACATCCAGAAAAGTTCCGCGATTACTCCGGTCTTGTAATCAGGCCTGACGACTATGTCGGCAACATAAGGAGATACTGCGAGTTTGAGATGCAGAGGCAATTGTCAAGAATCGGAAAGCCAGTCAACAGGAGCGAGTGGCACACCTCCGCGCCCACAGTGAATGCATTTTATTCCCCTACGAAGAACGAGATAACATTTCCGGCAGGCATACTCCAGCCACCGTTCTTCGATCCGGGCATCGACGATGCGGTCAATTATGGCGCCATAGGTGCGGTGATAGGGCACGAGATAACCCACGGATTCGACGACGAGGGAAGGAATTACGATGTCAAAGGCAACATGCGTGACTGGTGGTCAGACGAGGCCAAGAAGATGTTCAATGAGCGCGCAAAGAAGGTCATAGCTGCCTACAGCGCAAATGAGGTTTTTCCAGGATTCTTCATAAATGGCGCCTTGACCCTTGGCGAGAACATAGCTGACCTTGGAGGAGTGAGCATAGCATACGAAGCCCTAAGGAGAAGGCTGGATAGGGATCCGTCAGGCAGGAAGATTATCGATGGACTTACTCCAGAGCAGAGATTCTTCATATCATACGCGCAGGTCTGGCGCGGCGCCATAAGGGAGCAGCTTGCAAAAAGATTCCTTATCGAGGATCCTCACTCTCCTGCAAAATATCGCGTGATAATACCTGCAACCATGAATCCGGCTTTCGATGAGGCGTTCCCGCCGAAGAATGATGGGGACCTGGCAGAGAATAAGGAAGAGCTAAGTCTCTGGTAGTGGATTTAGATGGCCGCTGCCATCTCCTTTGCGACAAGCGCCTTCAGCTCTTCTAGCCGCTTTTTAGTCCTTGCCTCAACAGATATCTTTATCTTAGGTCCAGTATTGGATGCTCTTACCAGGAGCCATCCGTCACCTGTTACTGCTTTCACTCCGTCAATATCTATTATCCTATATCCCATGCCAGAGAAATCTGCCTTTATCCTATCGACGGCACCAAATTTCTTCTGGTCATCTGCGTCATATTCAGCATAGAACTTCACGTACTTTGGCAGTTGTCCGACAAGCTCTGATAACTTCTTCTTCCTGCGCTGCAGCAGCTCCGCCATCTTGAGCGCTCCAAAGAGACCGTCATCGGCGCCATATGTCTCCTCAAAGTACATGTGACCAGATATCTCTCCCCCGAACCGTGCCTTCTGTCTCTTCATGTTCTCCTTGAAGTTGGAATGGCCAACTTTGGTTAGAAGAGGCACTCCATGCATCTCATTTATCTCGTCCTCAACCGCGCTGGAGCAGGAAGGCTCATATGCGACCTTCTCGCCGGATTTCAAGTACTCCTTTACAAGCAGCGCAAGGGCGACATCCCCGCCTATTATCTCTCCGGCTTCTGTAACGAAAAGCACGCGGTCGCCGTCTCCATCGAATGCTATCCCTATGTCCAGTCCCTTTGACTTAACTAAGTTTACAAGTTCCTTTATGGTAGTCGGATTCGGTTCCGGCGACCTTGATGGGAACCTGCCGTCAGGCACATCATTTATCGCATGTACCTCTGCACCCTTTCTCTTGAATATCTCTGTAGCAAGACCAGAGTATGCACCGTTGCCCGGATCAATTCCTACCTTCAAACCGGATAGGGGTTCTATCTTTCCTGAAAGCGAATCTAGATACTCTTTGGTTATCTGACTGCTCATGTCCTCCATTCTACCCTCCTTTACGTAAGCGAAAGCATCCTTCTTTATGCGCTCGCGCATAATCTCAAGTCCAGTTCCAAGTCCCACTACATATGCATCCTTCCTGCAGACCTTGAACCCATTCCACTCCGGAGGGTTGTGACTTGCGCTCACGGTTATCCCTCCGTCGAGCTTGTAGTGCGATATTGCAAAGTAGAGCAGAGGGGTGGGTATTACTCCTGCATATACTATGTCGAGTCCCCTGCTCATCACGCCCTTTATCAGGCTCTTTGAGAGCGAAGGGCTGCTCACGCGCACGTCCCTTCCCACAAGCACCTTCTTTCCAGGTCCTATGAGCTCTCCGAATGCCATGCCTATCTGCTCGGCCAGGTGTTCATCTATATCCTTGCCATAGATGCCCCTTATATCATACGACCTGAATATGTTCTCGTTTAGTTTAAGAGTCAATTTATCAGCAATAAAGATATGTTTAGATAATAATATAATCGATGCGCTCACACTGCTAACTTGTTCATGTGGGCGTCAAACCTCGCAGAGTACTTCCAAAACTATGAAATCAACGAAGTCAAAAGTTAGCTTTAAGAAGCTTGATTCCCAATTATCACTTAGTGAATTGAATGGCAAAAAACACGACAAATTGGACCTCTTGGATCCTAAAGTTTGTTGGTAGCCTTGCATACCTTTATGTGGTATGGTGGCTCTGGCAGGTAGGAGTAGGAACTGGAGTGCTAAGTCCTGTATTGTTCGGATTTGCAGTAGTGTTCTCGGTGAGTTTCTTCATCATGACACTGGTGGCATTGACATCGGGTGCTGACAAGATGAAGGAATGGAGCATGAAGTCCTCATTGTGGGCCGGAGTTGCGCTTATAGCTCTTACTGCGCCAACTACGGGATACGCAACGACATGGCTATGGCTCGCTCTTGTCGGATTCGTTCTCGCCTATATCGGAAACGGCATGGACAAGGCGTAAGAAAGCAATTGACGATTTTTAAGTCAACTGCATTGTTTTCTTTCTTCTTTTCCTTTTTTATTTATTGAATTTGCAGCGTGAGCCAAGAGTTCGCAGCAGGGCATGTTCAGGCACACCTATATAAATATAAAAAACAAAATGATATCATGGGCACGGTAGACAATTATGCAAAGAAGGCCATGCAAATAATAGACAGCAACAGCTACATGGTCGTGTGCACGTCCGATAAGGGTGCAATACCCTGGGGAGCACCGGTATTCTTCGCGCACGACAGGAAGTACTCGAAGGCGTATTTCATATCTGCAATAGATTCCAGGCACGCAAAGAACATATCTGACAATAGCAAAGTTGCCCTGGCGATATTCGATTCGACCTCTCCTATAGGCGTCTCGGAAGGCGTGCAGATAGAAGCTTCGGCCGAGATGGTAGGCAAGGCGGAGATTGATGAAGCAGCAAAGATATATTCTGCAAGACTCTCCGCAAAGGCCAACGCACCTGAAAAATACGATCCAAAAATGTATCTACCGCCATCTGAATTCAGGTTCTTTAGGGTCAAGTTTGATTGCGTCTACGTAACCGGAGAGGATAGGCACATTGAAGTTGATCTGAGCGGATAAGCTGCCAAATTGCATAAATATTAATTCAGTTATCAAATCCTAATTATGGGACTTATGAGCCGTGGCATAAACAAGCTCAAGGAACTAAATCGGCGCAGGCTTGAGCATGAAGCAGAGAAGCTTATATCCAAGTCAAAGCTGCTTGAAAAGGAGTTCGCCGCAGAGGCAAAGCGCCTTGGCATTGCCATAAATAGCGCAGATTCAAGGAGCTATTATGAGATCCTTGGGCTTAAGTTCACGACAGACCAGAAAGCAATAAGGATGGCGTACCAATCAATGGTCAAGAAGTATCACCCTGATGTTAACAAGGAGAAGTCTGCAGAGCAGAAAACTATTGAGATAAATGGGGCGTATGCCGTATTGAAGGACAAGAGGAAGAAGGAGGAGTATGATTCAAGTTCGATGAAGGGCAGCAGCAAACTGTCTGGAGAGGCGGCCAAGGGGGTATCAAATGCCATACTTAAAAGGTATTCCGAGCTCAGGAACAGGGACTTCAAGGAATTCAATGAGCGCGTGTCCATACCTCAGTATCGGGACAGCCTAAAGGCCGCGATAGAGGAGACCGCCGACTGGCGTCGCAGGTATGACAGAGCCGCAGCATCGGCGCTGAAAGTGTTCATTGATAGGGGCAACGGGATAAAACGTGCGGAATCTGACGGCAAGAATCTGCTAAAAAGCGGCATTGGCGATCTGCAAAGGGAACAGCTAAGTCAGCGCCTTCTAGTTCTCGAGTCAATGTCAAGGTCATTTCAGGAAGCTGAAAAGGGTATCGCCACAATAAAGGAAAAGGTGAAACGTGAACTTGCAGCCACCGAAGACCCGATATCCGACAAACTGCGCAGATCAGTCTCTTAAGCCATTTTTCTTCCTTCGCGGTCTATCTCCCCATGCATTATCCTTGTGGTCGATATTGGCGCAGAGTCGAACGCGAGTACAAAGTCGATTCTTACTATCTTGAGCTCCCTGAGTCCGTTCTTTTTTCTGATGCTATTTATCTTAACTGCATTAGGAAAAGTGTCTTCGGTAACTACGATTGCATCAAAATCGCCGGTTGCAGACGGGCCAAAACTGTCATCCAGCGGCATTATTTCAAATTTCTTCCCGAATCCTTCTGCAAATCTGCGCACAAGCCTTTCCCGTTCCTCGTATGCAGGTATTCGTGGATCCTTAAGCCTCCTAACATAATCGTCAGTAGTAAGGCCTATGTAGACATAATCGCCTATCTCAAAAGCTTTGCTTAGCAGAGCGATATGCCCGATATGTAGATAGCCAAATGTGCCACCCACCACCACTTTCATATGACCAGCCAGATAAACTTCACGCTTGAGTTTATTATAGGCGTGCAGTACTGTCGAAAAGCGTATATACCAGAACAAATCCGCAAAACCAAGAGCAAGCCGTATATATCAGAAAAAGCCAAATGAATATTGTATATGTATGGAAAAAACAAAGAAGATCCCAAACATGTCCGTTGCGGTGATAATCGACCCTAAGGAAGGCTTGATGTTACTGAAAGAAGCGGCAAGAGGGATTAACAAGGGATATGTGGCAGGTCCCGGAGGCAAACAGGAAAAGGGAGAGTCACTAGCGCACTCTGCGGAAAGGGAAGTGCTAGAAGAAACTGGCATAAGTGTAAAGCTGAAGCCTGCAGGTTATAAAGTGTGCTATGAGAACGGACAGGAATATACGGTGAGCTATTTCATGGGGGTCGCAAGCTCTTCAGAAGACAAGATTATATCTACTCCAGAAGGCAAGGTTGTATGGGTTAAGATAAGTGAAATACCTTACAACAGACTGCGTCCAGAGGAAGAAGAAATACTCCCTAAGATACTCGAAGCCATGCAGAATAATGAATCGATGTCAATCCGTGCAGAAGTGCATTACCAGCCTGATTTTAGCGTCACGGTAAGCGTCATAAACAACGCAAGCAGCTAGATTGGGCATTTTGGCACAAAACCTATCCTTCAAAGTCCTGCCCGGCGAAAAGAACCACGAATCCTGCAATCACTGCAACTACAGCGGAGTACAGGTACGACGCCGCAGGGCTCAAAACATAGAGCAGGCCCATTATCAGATTTGCCGCAAATATCCCAAGGCTCCTGTATCCTGCAAGGGCGCCAAGTCCCCTGCCAACGTCCTTTATGCTCTTTATGAATGATATGAGTGTAGGTTCCATGGTCTCTATAACGCCAAGCCCAAAGCCAAGAAGCGCTACCCCGATATAAAGTGAGAATATCCCTTCATTGAAGAAATAACCGAGAGCAAGGACCAGCGTTCCAAGCCCGGAGAGCATATATCCCAGTATCCCAAGCGTCCTTATCCTGTTCCACTTCCTGGATCCGATGTAATATCCGGTACCTGCGGAGACTGCCAGATACAGTCCGTAGGCAAGTATTGCAAGAAATGGGGTAGACGCCTTGTCTATCGTGAGTATTGGGAACCCAAAGCTGTAGGAGCTAAATCCATACATTGCCGTAGCAATCATTATCCCTTTGTATGTGCTACTTGAGCTTCTAGATTTTTTAGTATCGGAAACCGCCTTCTTCACAGTCACCTTCTCCTCGCTCCTCTTGGTCTTTCTAGCAGGGAAGAGTAGAAGAGTTGATATGACTAGCGGAATTGCCGTAAGAAGCAGTATCTTGCTATACGATATGCCAAGTGTAATGAGTACAAGTAGTACTGCAATGGACAGGACGCCGCCGCCTATGTCAAGCATGTGTAGGAATCCGAACACCGTGCTGCGGTTACTTGGCGTTGAGCTGTCAACCAGCATTGCACGACGCGCAGGGGATCTGAAATTCCTCGCCCACCACCCGCCAGCGAACAACATCACCGCAACGGTCGGGCTCTCAGCAAGCCCCATAAGCGATATGAGCGGTATAAGCGCGTTTCCTATTATTGCCACATACTTGTCATTAAGTCTATCACTCATGAGTCCGCCTATGTATCCAAAGAACGATCCTATACCAAATGCTACTGCACTGGCAATTCCAAACTGTGACGGTGATGCTCCCAGTATCCCGACAAGGAATAGCGGAAAGACTGCTATGGCCGTCTGATAGCCGAGATCAGCAAAGAATGCGGAGAACGATACGTAAAGAACGTTGTCGCTCATCCAGTAAGGCAATTTCAGAATAAACACCAAAGTCTTCTATAAATATATCCTTCCCTAATTCTTAAATTCCGCCACCATGTGCCACCACTTTACTCTCTTTTCAATTAACCTATCTAGCGATAGCCGGCTGGCTCCAAATTCCGTGTTGATCAATATAAGGCATATGAAAACCACGGCATATATGATGCCAGTTCCTATATCCGTCGAGCTTGGTCCGTACGGACCACCAAATCCTTCAGGTATCGACCATATGACAAGGCTCAGCAGCATTCCAAGCGTATAAGCAAGCTTTCTTGCAAATCCAAATACGAGCGCAAGCCCCAGCAGCACTTCCGATACGCCTACCAGATAGAACCAGAAATTTGGATTCAAGCTTACGGTAGCATACCAGAAATTAAACCAAGGCATGAAGAACGCCGGTTGCCCCTGCCCGGCATCAAGTATCATCTGCGCGAATGTACTTGGGCTGTTGAAGAGGAACTTAAATGCGCCGTCAATTAGCCACACTGCCCCGAAGACCACCCGTATTGCAGTCTTGATGAGAAGCCGCTTTTCGTATATCCACCCATTTGATACCATATGCCCAGCTCTAAATATAAAATAATCAGATTAGGTGGATATCATGACCAAGACCTGTCCACAAGCCTTTTCTCCTGCAGCATCAGTTACGCATATACCGAACTGATATCCGCCGCCATTTCTTGGCGTTCCAGTAAGATACCCATTGGAATCTATAGTGAGTCCGAAAGGGGTGGTTCCTGCGAGAGCATTTGCGCCGAATGTGTATGCCGGAGTCCCACCGCTTGCCGTTGCCACTTGCGTATTGCACTGGACTCCAACTGTGCAACTCCTCTGCACTGAAACAGGCATCAACCCACCGCCGGCGCTTACTTGCTGCACTGTTGTACTTGCTACTGTGATTGGGTCAGTGCTTGCCGAAGATGTATTGATAGCAACGTTCGTTATTGTGGTTGGATATGAGGTGCGTTGCAATTGCAGTCCACATCCTTGCGCGACAAAATACACTACTGCTACCACGGAATTGATATTCATCAAATAGAATATGGGCGATTAAACTTTAATACATTGCCGTGCATCTCTGGCGCCGCAGGATCAGGTGAAGCTAAATATAATCATCATAAATATCCTAAGTCGGCATGAAGGTATTGCCGCTAGTTGTTGGCGTAATAGCGCTTGCCATGTAAGTCATACCTCTGGATAAATGCCATTCAACAAACACTACCTAACGTTTATGGATATTCGCCGGCATCGCTTTCGCCTGATTTATAGCGTAATTTCCTATTTATTACCTGTTGTTAAATTGGGGACTTGGCGAATTAGGATAGCATTAGAATATAATAAGCTGGTAACGATCCCACCAAAATATCTGTGGCAAACGCATATGTTACATAGTAATAGCGCAGTTTTTCATGCCTATGAAATGTCTTTGAAGTCTTGCTGATATAAATATCAAGCCCCCAAGTTAAACTCTCTGGCATAAGTATTTATTCTTTTAATACTTTTTTAAAACAATGAAGAGCAAAATATTGCTGTTAGCAATTGCAATACTCATACTGCCTGCT
>DAIDLJ010000026.1:11138-11437 GCA_027449585.1 Microcaldota archaeon
ACTCTGGTTACGGTCATGCCTTCCAACTTCCAGCATCTGCGCATGTCTTTCCCCAGATATTGCTTGAATCCTACGCAGCAAATTCCGCAACATCAACAACCCCATTTAATTCTACAAATTCAACTCATCTAAACGCCAGTTCCAACACTACAACACGGCCAGCCAATTCAATTTCCAATTCGACAATTTATCTCTCATCCACTACCACAATCCCTATTACTTTAACTTCAAATACGACAAATTCGATTCAGCCTTCTAATACGGCCTCCACATCTCTTCCGGAATCAAATTTGTCTTCC
>DAIDLJ010000027.1 GCA_027449585.1 Microcaldota archaeon
TAAGTTTATTATTAATTTTATCATATATACGCGCTATGTTTTTTTCCAATATTTACGAGCTTATTGTCAATTTTGCTCTCCTACTTTCAGTCAGGTTTATTATCTTGAGCATGAAGTGAATAATGGTAATCATGCCTGTAGATGGAAGATGGCTAAAGCTCGGCGGTGCTGCAGACTACATAAATCTTGACGGGATAGAATTCAGGGAGTACCAGCTGAACATAATCGAGTCGGTGCACAGGAATGGAAACACTCTTGTAGTACTGCCTACAGGCCTTGGAAAGACCTTCATAGGCACAAGCATAATAGCCAAAGCGCTTGCCTCTGGAAAAAGGGCAATGCTGCTCGCCCCGACAAAGCCACTCACAGAGCAGCACTACAACGTTCTAACTAAGATGCTAAAGGTCTCCAGGGACGATATCCTCCTGCTTACCGGATCCATAAGCAAGGGCGAGAGAAGCGGTCTGGAGAACAAGGCGAAGGTGATAATAGCTACGCCTCAGACCGTCGCCAACGACCTCAAGAGCGGCAACTTCTCGCTCGAGGGGTTCGGGGCCGTAATATTCGATGAGTGCCACAGGGCAGTTGGAAAGTACGCATACACATATCTGGCCAACGAATGCACCGTGCGCGACATACTAATAGTTGGCCTTACCGCGTCTCCAGGGAGCAAGAAGGAGAGGATCAATGCGCTTGTTAATGCGCTGGGAATACGGCACATAGAGGCGAGGGTCTCAAGCGATGGCGACGTCGCCAAATACGTCATGCAAAAGCATCTCCACATAGTCTATGTGGACCTAAGCGGGCGCATAAAGGACATCTCAGAGAGCCTCAAGCCAGAGATAGATGCAAGCATAAGCACGCTCAACAGCCTAGGATTGATGCGCTTCAACACCGATTACCTTCCTAAAGGAAGGCTCATAGACCTGGGCAATCAGATAAGCAAGATACAGGCGCCAAATTATCGCATGGCTGCCATGGCCGCATACTCAAAGCTGCTCAACGCCTCTCACGCCCAGGACCTTGTCCTCTCGGAGGGCATAGAACCTTTCCTTAGTTACGTCGATTCGCTCTATGACAGGGAGAAGAAGAGCAGGAGCCTTGAATCATTGCTAAAGAGCAGGGGAATGCTGGCTGCAAGGGAGTATGCCATGACTTCAATGAAGATGGGGGAGGAGCATCCCAAGGTTGATGCGGTGCTCAGGATACTTGGGGAGCACAAGGGAAAGAAGGTCATGCTCTTTGCGCAATATCGCTCAACCGTAAAGATGCTTGTCGAGTGGATAAATGGCAGGGGCATTCGCGCAATGTCATTTGTCGGCAAGAAGGAAGGAGTGACGCAGGAGACGCAGAAGAAGGTGGTTCAGGACTTTCGCGACGGAGCTTTCGATGTGCTGGTGGCAAGCTCGATAGGCGAGGAAGGAATGGACATACCTGGGGTTAATGTGGTGATATTCTACGAGCCCATACCAAATGAGATAAGGAACATTCAGCGCAGGGGCAGGACAGGCAGGTTCGACACCGGAGACGTTTACATAATCGTTGCTAAAGGCACAAAGGACCAGATCTATCTGAGAATATCAGAGCAGAGGGAGATGAAGATGCTCAACCTGATAAATGTCGTCAACCAGCGACTTGACCGGAAGCTTCCAACGCAGGGCCAATCCATCCTTTAGTCAGATTACGTCGTAAAAAGGCATTGCGGTTTTTGGCAAATGCCTTCTACGACTGAAACCCCATGCCATTAAAACATAACCTGCGCATTTTTGTGTGATATGTGTATATCGCCGAAAATAGCACAAAAGGTTTATATATGAAAAAATCAAGAATAGATATGGGGAATGGGATGGACCAAAAAACAATGGCTAGGATGGCGATGTTGCCGGCGGGTGGGGACCTTACGGAGATCGCAAGCGGCCTCGAGGAATATGCGGTGCAATTTCCAGAGTCCAGAGACGAGGTCATTGGGCTGATGGAGGAGTTCTCGAGAAGCAAAAAGGGGTCTGAAAATGACTTCAAGGAGACTGCGGAGCGTATTGCGGCAATAAGCATGTTAGAGATACTCTGCGGCAAGTAATGCTGCCTTAATTCACTGTGGAGGTGCCTTGGGATTCTAGCTCTCTTGATCTAGGATCTCAAGCATCTGCCCCTGACCTAATCCTGAAGGAAACTGCTCAAACTCCACTATAACGAAGGGATCCTCTGCGGACACCACTTTTCCAGGCCAGACCTTCTCGTTCTTGTCAACGTATTGGACCTTCTTTCCGATTAGTCCCTGCAGGTCGACCTCCTCGCTTGGACTTGCCAAAAGGTGGTTCCTGTCGAGCGACGTAACTATTGCGTATATCATCAAAGCACAAAGTATTCATCAATCCCAACCTTTAAAAACATTTTATGCATAAGGTCTTCATATCGTTGGTCCTATGGAAAAGAAAATCCTCTACCTTGCGGTCTTTGTAGTAATAATAGCGGTTGCAGCGCTTGCGTACACATCATTTTTCTCGCAGAAGAGCACAAGCGGTCTTGACGGCCAGGTGGGCGCGCAGGTGTCTCAATCGTTCCTCTCAAAGATGAATGTTCCAAGCAGCGTAAGCAACAAGATAGGGGCCGGTGCAGTCTCAAATCCACCGTTCAAGATTAATTCCTCGGTTCTATACAATGGCACAAAGCCGATGGTCGTCTACATAGGCGCGGACTACTGTCCATACTGCGCCATAACAAGATGGGGGCTGATAGTCGCATTGCAGAGGTTCGGAAACTTCTCCAACATTAAGTACATGGCATCCAATGCGACAGATGTCTATCCCAACACGCCGACCTTTACGTTCTACAACTCGACTTACCAGAGCAATTACGTACAGTTCCAGGCAGTTGAGACTGTGGCAAGGAACGAGCAGCAGGCCCTGCAGACGCCGACAAGCTTCCAGAACCTTCTCATCTCAACCTACGATCCAAAGGGCGGCATACCATTCGTCGATTTCGCAAACCTCTCAATACAGGACGGTGCGCCGGCAACCCCGCAGGTGCTTGATGGATACAACTGGAGTGAGATTGCATCAAACCTTACCAATGTAAATTCGTCAATGTCCCAGACGATAGTGGGCATGGCTGACGTATATACTGCAGAGATCTGCCGCGCAACCAACATGACGCCACAGAGCGTCTGCTCGCAGCCCTACGTTGCAAAGCTGCTCAAGACTCTGGCATAAGGGATGGTCGATTGAACGCAAAGAATGTAGCGCTGATAATAGCGATAATAGGCTTGCTGATAAGCATATACCTCGTCATACTCCACTACACCTCTATTCTTCCCCTCGACTGTCCGGACAAGGGGATCATAAACTGCTCGAACGTCCTTAACAGCAAGTACTCCACGATACTCGGAGTGCCAAATGCCGTGCTCGGCCTTGTCTTCTTCGTCGCGGAGATAATAGCAATAGAGAAATATTTTGGAAAGGATGAGATGCTTCTTCTAAGCAGCATAGGACTTGTCTTCGTTGCGTACTTCATACTTGCAGAGTACATGATAGGAAACATATGCCTCTTCTGCACAGGCGTACATGCATGCACACTGGCGCTATTTCTCATCAGCATAAAATACAGGGAGAACGGAAAGGCGGCTACCTCTTAGTTAACTTCTTCTCTATCTCAAGCAGCATGTCCAGTATAAGGCCTGCAACTATCAGCAGGAAGCCTAGCACGACGAGCATGAATGCAAGAAGCGCCCTTCCTGTCTGCGTGAACGTGCCGGTGTTGAGAAAATTGACAAGCACCCCAAATCCTATCAGTAATCCTATCACTCCTGCAATGACTCCCAGCCCCCCGAATATCAGTAGCGGGCTGTAGTCCCTAAGCTGCCTTACCAGATGCGATGCCACATTAACACCATAAATGAACTTTGACCTTGTCAGTTTAGATGTTCCAAGCCTCCTCTTATAATATCTTATGTCGACTTCCCTTACCCGATATCCAAGCTTGGCGAGTTCGATTGCAAAGAAGGCTATGCCGGCCCTGTAAGGGTCGACGTCACGTATCTTCTCAAACGCCTCTCTCCTCATCACGAACAGCCCGGTAAGCACGTCGTGCACATCTGTTCCGTAAAGCTTGCTAAACAACCAGCTCAAGCCAAAGTTCCCAACCTTTAGATAGGCGCCCATGGCCCCGTCCTCTATGTCATTCATCCTATTCCCAAGCACGAAATCGGCCTTTCCATTGCCTATCATCCTTATGCCGTCAACTATTCCGCTTACGTCGTGTGTCTCATCCGCGTCTATGCTTGCAAGTATCTCTCCATGCGCATGGCGCAGCCCCTGCATTATGGCCCTCTCAACCCCACGGTCATGCTGCCTGAGCACAGTTGCACCTGTTGATTTAAGCCTCCTGTAATACTTCTCACTGCTTTTATCGACTATTATTATCTCCGCATCCCTGCCCAGTGCCTTGCGAAGAGACCTCACTAGGCTAAAGACGCTCTCCTCCTCTATTGTAGGTACGATTACGCTTACCCTAGGCATGCTACCCGCTATAATATGGGGTACATATTATTTAAATCAAATTTTGAGGCGGTCATTAACAGTCATCCTTTTATAACCTACTCCCTAAGATATAATTTAGTTTAAATCTAAACTAGTGCTGACATGGTCGATAATAAGATGCCCTACGATAAGGACTTACAAAGGGGGATAGTCAAGATAATGATACTTAGCTACATAAAGAAGCATAGGACCTATCCATACCAGCTGCTTGGGATACTCAAGTCCCTCAAGCCGCTTCATGACAAAAATATGCACAGCACAATAACAAAGAACGACATCTACAACATGACATCGGCTCTAGAGAAGGGCGGCTATATACGCAGCAGCACCCAGATGAGCGGCAGGAAGGCAAAGAAGGTGTTCACCATAACAAAACGCGGAGAAGGGGTGGTAAAGGACAAGAACAGAATATTCTTTGCCATGATATCCCAGCTCAAGAGGCTTGTGAAGGAGGAGTTCAATGACCAATAATATATTAGAGATAAAGCACCTGGTCAAGAAGTTCGGCGACTTCACAGCTGTCGACGGAATAAGCCTGGAGATAAAATCTGGGGAGATATTCGGAATCCTGGGCCCCAACGGCGCAGGCAAGACAACCACCATAAACCTGATACTCGGCCTTCTCAAGCCCACCTCCGGCGCGATAACCATCGATGGTATAGACATATCGAAAGGAGGCGAGAAGGTAAAGAAGATGATGGGCCTCATGACACAGGAGACCGTTGTCGACGGCGATTTATCTGCAAGGGACAACCTGGAGATCTTCGCCGACCTCTATCATGTTCCAAAGGACAAGATAGACGGAAAGATAAAGGAGGCTCTTAACGAGGCGGACCTGAGCAGCTTCTCCGAAAGGCAATCCGGCACATTCTCTGGAGGAATGCAGAGGCGTTTAACCCTTGTGAGGGCGATGATACAGGATCCAAGGATACTAATACTGGACGAGCCTACGACTGGGCTTGACATACAGAACAGGGTCAGCATGTGGGGTCACATAAAGGATTTGACAAAGATCGGAGTGACCATAATACTGACCACCCAGTATCTCGAAGAAGCGGATGCGCTTTGCGACAGGATAGCCATAATAGACCACGGAAAGATAAGGGCCATAGGCACTGCATCCGAGCTCAAGAAGATGGTGGGCACCGGAAGGATCCTTGAGATAATATTCGAGAACGAATCGCAGGCTCAGCAGGCGTCAGCGCTCCTCAAGAGCCGTTTCAAGTTTAGCCCGAGCGTCAAGGGAGACAAGCTTGATGCCGTGCTTGAAAAATGGGACGTGAAGGTGCTGCCAGAGATACTCTCAGCACTTGAGAAAAAGAGGCTCACGGTGGCCTCGATAAACGTACACCTGCCAACGCTTGATGACGTGTTCATCAAGCTCACTGGCTCCGGAATGAGGGATTCTGCGGACGAAAGCCACGTCTCCGCAAGATCCAACATGTTCATGCGAAGGTGAAAGAATGGGACTCGTAGAAGACTCTATAACTCTTTACAGAAGGGAAATGCTGATATTCAAGGCAAACCTTAGGACAAACATAGTCCGTTCACTCATCTTCCCGCTTGTCATAATCATATTCTTCGGGAATATAGGAAACAGCATACGCAACACACCTGTAGCGGTGGTAAACTACGCAAACAATGCGCAGTCTTTGGAGTTCATGAACGCGCTCTCCACGGACCAGACAATAAGCATAGTCTCAGAGACCAATCAGCAGAGCGCACTGAACATGCTGCAGCTTGGCAACGTGCAACTTGTGATAATAATACTGCCAAACTTCCCAAGCAAAGACCCCAGCACGCCCGGCATACAGGTCTACTATTCAAATACGCAGCCAACGACGATCTCCGCAGTGCTACCCGTAATAAGGAATTATGCGCAGCACTTCGAGCAGTCAGGTATAAGCACCTCGAGCGCAATACCATCAGGAGCTGCAAGCCCGCAATCGAGCGGCGGGATCTCTTCAAGCTCCCTTTTCTCGACAACCTCAAACTATCTTGACTTCCTTATAGGCGGACTTCTTGCAATGGTAATAGTCTTCTCCGCTCTATTCAGCGGAGGAATAGCCTACATATCAGACAGGCAGCTTGGGATAATCAAGGCATTTTTGATAACTCCTATAGACAAGAATGCGATAGTATTGAGCAGGATACTCTCAGGCGCCACGCAGGGCATGATAACAGTGTTTCTAGCACTTGGCGTAGGCATGCTCTTTGGCGCAAGGATTGCCATGGGCCTGGTGGGCCTGGTCTACATACTGGCAGTTACGCTGATACTTGGAATCGCATTCAGCGCCCTATCCATGGCCGTCGCATCAAGAGTAAAGCGGGTGGATGCGTATGCGATGTTCGCCCAGGCAATAGGCATGCCATTATGGTTCATATCCGGAGGGATAGTGCCTACGGCAAGCCTGCCATCCTGGCTCTCGGTATTCTCGGTTATCGATCCACTGACATATGCCACGGAGATAAACCGGGCCGTGATAATGCAGGGATTCATATCTACCACCCAGGCGGTAACGGACTTTAGCGTGCTGCTGGTATTTGCAGCGGCACTTGTGGTAATAGGATTTAGCTCTTTCAAATCAACAATAGAATGAATAACTTTATGCGTGATAATATGGCAAACGGTGAAAATATGGGAAGAAGATATGCGCCTGCGTTAGTGGCCCTCGCGCTGGCCGTGCAGTTTTTTGCTCTGGCATATGCACAGTCTAATGCATTGTCTATAGCAAATTTCGATGTGACTCCGCAGCCAGTAGCGGCAGGTAGCAACGTCACGCTCTCATGGCAGCTCTACAATTCATACACTGCCCAGCTTACCAATGTAAATCTGGCTCTTGAAGGATCGTATCCGCTACTTAACTACTCTCCAGCCTGGACTCAGCTCCTTACGACCGTACCTACGGGAATGTATGGGGGTACATCTCTCTTCACATACAAGCTCCACATACCAAGCAATGTCAAGTCCGGCACATACTCCCTTACGCTTGCAGCCACATATCAGACGACCAGCGGAGGGACGCAGGTCACGTCTTCAGCATCGATGCCTATATCATTCTACGTAAGGGGATCGCCATACCTCAAGGTGACTGCAAATCCATCTGCAGGTATTTCTCCAGGTGTGCAGTCCTCAGTCACCCTATCGGTGCTGAACGTCGGTACAGACAATGCCACAAATACCAGCATAACACTGCTTAACTCCAACAACTTTAGCATAATCGGAGGATCCACATTCAATTTCGGGACGATAGCCCCTCAGTCAACAGGATCTGCAGCCGCGATACTGCTCTCAAATTCCACTCTTCCAATGGGCGCACCGGTGCTACCTGTTGAGATAAGATACAACACGGCCTACGGCGCAAGCAAGTCGTATACAGAGATGGTGCCTGTCAGCGCATCACTTGGCGTTCCGCAGATAGGGGTTGGGATAATAAGCGCAGTCCCACAGTCGCTTTATGCGGGCACGAACCAGACCCTTAGCCTGTCCTTGCAGAATATCGGCAGCGGAACTGCAAAGAACGTCACGCTCTCGGTGCTTGGCAACAAGAATATAACCGCAGGCAACTCTGCATCGCGAATATTCGTAGGCACAATAGCTGCAGGCGCATCAACAACCGCGTCGCTCTTCATAACCGCAAACAAGGGAGATGCAAAGAGCAGCTATAGCCTGCCGGTGCTGATAAAATACCAGAATGCAAATTACAACGTGAGCATGAACAAGACGGTGTTCTTGCCTATAAGCCTCCAGCCAATAGCCAGCTTCAATGTAACTGGTCAGACCTCTGGGATTGCACCCGGAACCACCTACGTTCCAGTCACATTAAAGGTAAAGAACGAGGGCAACGAGCTCGCCCAGGCGATAACTTTTAGCCTCCAGACAATATATCCCATCTCGCAGGTGAATCCAAATGCGTACGTATCGCAGATACTTCCAGGGCAGACTGCAAACGTCACATTCTATGTGAACGTGGACTCAGCTGCAAATCCCGGGCAGTATCCGATAACCATCTATGAGCAGTGGACGCAGCCAAGCGGCGGAAACAACCAGCAGTACTCAAGCTCGCAGTCCTACTATCTTGAAGTTGGGCAGGGCGGAGGGATAAACCTGATGGATTATGTCTACCTGGTAGTTGCAGTAGTGATAGTCGTACTGGCCCTAAAGAGAATGGGCAAGCTGCCTGCGCCTGCAAAGCTTCAGGGCAAGAAGGAGAAGAAATGAGTTATTCCATGCAACCCTCAATAGGTATAATTGGAGGATCAGGGCTATACTCCATGCTCGAGAACGCGACAGAGGTTGAAGTTGAGACAAGATATGGAAAACCAAGCGACAAGATATCGATAGGCACACTTGCAGGAGTGACCGTGGCTTTCCTGCCAAGGCACGCAAAGAAGCACACAATACCTCCGCACAAGGTGCCTTTCAGGGCGAATATAGAGGCCATGCACAAGCTTGGAGTGAAGAGGATCATAGCGACAAATGCGGTAGGATCCTTGAAGCCTGATTACAAGCCAGGCGAGGTGGCGTTCTTTGACCAGTTTGTAAACATGACTTATGGAAGAGAAGAGACCTTCTTCGATGAAAGTGAGGTGGAGAATGTGAGCTCCGCAGAACCCTACTGTCCTCAGATGCGCGCAGTTGCCTACAAATGTGCAAATGAGGCAGGCATACCTGCGCATGAGTCAGGAACAGTTGTCGTCATAAACGGCCCGAGATTTTCTACAAAGGCGGAGTCTAGAACATTTAGCTCGCAAGGCCACCACATGATAAACATGACGCAATATCCTGAAATAATGCTTGCCAAGGAGAGGCAGATGTGCTATCTGGGCATAGCGCTAATAACAGATTATGATGCCGGATTGGAAGGCAGATCTGACATAAAGCCGGTCACCAACGCAGAAGTGATAAAGATATTCGGCGAGAACGTGGGCAAAGCCAAGAGAATCATAACTGATGTAGTGAAAGGTCTCCCAAGCCATAGAGCATGCAAGTGTGCAAATTCCCTTGACGGCGCACTGATGACCCAGAAATGACTGCTAGTCAGTGCACGGTGCGGGTAAGATAGAGCCTCTTCATCATGTATTCCAGATACTCTACCCTATCAAGCGCTTTATGCAGCGTTTCGCCAACGCCAACTGTTCCATGGTTCTCCATTATGACTACCTTCGCCCCATTTCGTACAGCCTCGGCGACTGCATCACCAAGTTCCACCGACCCAGAAGCCATAATTCCCACAGACGCCACTTTTCCCAGATAATATCCGTATTCTTCATCGCTTTCTGATATCTCTTTTATGGCCCTCCTCGCGCCCAACGCGCTTATCATTCCGATCGAGTAAGGGGCATGCGGGTGAACGATGGCCTTGACATCGGCATTATTCCTGTACGTCCTGGTATGCACATGGTATTCTGAGGACTGCTTTGGTCCATTCATGAGCTTCTCTGAGGATATGCCCATCAGTGATATGTCTGAAGGCTTCAATCGTGACTTGTCAAGGCCGCTGGGGGTGATCAGCATCCTATCCGGTTCCACTCTCAGGCTTACGTTTCCGGACAGCGTAGTGTTCATTTCGCGAAAGTACAGCCTGCTTGTTGCATCTATTACAAGCCTCCTTGCCAGATTCCCCTGCATGAAGCAATATCCCAGGCAATCTATAAAAGATTAGCGACGTCCACAAAGATTCTTATATATTAAAAACAGGAATGCTCCTATATGGGAGCAGCAAGCACCAAGATAATACCCATACGGTGGGATGACAGAAAGAAGGAGGTCGTGTGGCTCGACAACTCGCAGATTCCATGGAAGGAGTCTTACTATTCAACAAAGAGCATAGCGCGGCTATGCCGTGCCATAAAGTCCTTGCAGATACGCGGCGCGCCGATACTCGGCGAGGCCGGCGCTTACGGGATTGCTCTTGCAGCATGCAATTCACCAGATTCGAGAGACTCCATTCTAAGAAATGCAAGATCACAGGGCGCTGTGATCTCCTCAGCAAGGCCGACTGCGGTAAACCTCTCTTGGGGCGTAAACAAAATCATATCCGCGCTGCAAAGCGCCCACGACAGCGGCGCAAGTGCAACGGAGATGAAGTCAATTGCAGTTTTTGAAGCGAAAAGGCTTCAGCGCGACAACATATCCGCAACCATAAAAATAGGGGAGAATGGAAAGAAACTGATAAATGACGACGACGTGCTCATGACCGTATGCAATGCAGGCACTCTTGCCTGTGACGGAATAGGAACCTCAACCGCGCCAATCCGCGCAGCCTGGGCAGAAGGAAGAAGGTTCAGGGTTCTTGTTACCTATACTGCGCCTCTCTATCAGGGCGCAAGGCTCACTGCATGGGAGCTGCATAAGGATGGGATACCTCTTAGCGTGATAACGGACAACGCCGCAGGCCATCTTATAAGGGAAGAGAAAGTGACTGCCGTATGGGCAGGCGCAGACAGGATACTTTCAGATGGAACTGTTTACAATAAGATAGGCACCTATGCACTTGGAATACTCATGGATTATCACGGCGGCAAGTTGTATGTTGCCGCTCCTACTTCCACAATAGATCCAAGGTCAAGGCCATCAGAAGTGCGCATAGAGCAGCGGGATCAGGAAGAGGTAAGAAGGATTCTTGGCAAGGTGGAAGTGGTGCCAAGAGGCGTGAGTGCAATGAATCCTGCCTTTGACCGCACCCCGCCGGAACTGGTCTCCGCAATAATAACCGAGCTCGGGGTTGCACGCA
>DAIDLJ010000028.1 GCA_027449585.1 Microcaldota archaeon
CGTCAGGCACATTTGCAAAGTGGGCCAAGGAAGGCGCAGAATGCTATTACCTGATATGCACTAATGGATGCAAAGGTTCAGACGACCCAAAGATGACAGAAAAGAAGCTCATAAAGATAAGGAGAGAAGAGCAGATCAGGGCCGGGAAGGTCATAGGGCTCAGGGGCGTATTCTTTCTTGATCACAATGACACCGAGCTAGTCGCAGACCTGAAGCTAAAGAAAGAGATAGTTAGGCATATACGCCGGTTAAAGCCCGACGTAGTTGTCACTCTGGATCCAACAATGGTGTATTCAAAGAGCCGTGGATACGTAAATCATACTGATCACAGGGCTGCTGGTCAAGCGGCAATGGATGCGGTATTTCCACTTGCAAGGGATAGGCTAACTTTCAAAGAGCTTGAGAATGAAGGCCTTAAACCCCACAAGGTAAAGTCGCTTTATCTGATCAATTTCGACGACCATAATGAGATAGTAGATATAACTGGAACAATAAACCAGAAGATACGGGCACTTGAATGCCATGCAAGCCAGATATCAAAGGAATCTCTCGGGTGGGTCAGAAAGAGAAGTCAGTTAGCGGCAAAGGGAAAGAGATACAAATATGCCGAGGCCTTCGTAAGGCTTAATATGAGGTAAGTTATTGGCACTAGTTCTCTATAATTCGATCAGCAAAAAGAAGGAAGCCTTTGTCCCGCTCAGATCCGGATACGTAAGCCTTTACGTGTGCGGGGTCACTCCGTATGACACAACCCATCTGGGGCATGCATTCACGTACGTGGCTTTTGATGTGCTTATAAGATATCTAAAGTCAACAGGCCTAAAAGTCGACTACGTGCAGAATGTAACTGATATAGACGATGACATATTAAGAAAAGCAAAAGAGCAAAATATGGGATGGAAGGAGCTTGGGGAGTTCTGGACCAAGAGATACTTAAATGACATGAAAAGCATCAACGCACTCCCACCAACCCACTATGTGAAGGCGACGGATTCAATACCACGTATAATAAAGATCGTTTCAAAGCTCGAGAAGGAATCCTTTGCATACAAGAGCGGGTCAAATGTCTATTTCAATACAAAGAAGTTTCCAGGATATGGCGACCTATCTCACTTTAACGAAGCCCAAATGCTCATGCTTCTATCCGAGCGCGGCGGCAACATAAACGATCCAAAGAAAAAGAACAAGCTTGACTTCATAGTCTGGCAGGGATGGAAAGAGGGCGAGCCATACTGGGATTCCCCATGGGGCAAAGGCAGACCTGGATGGCACATAGAATGCTCTGCTATGATAAACGAGTTTCTCGGGGATCAGATAGATTTGCACGGCGGCGGTCGGGATCTCATATTCCCACACCATGAAAGCGAGATCGCCCAATCCGAAAGCTTCACAGGCAAGCATCCATTCTCGAGATTCTTTTTGCACACCGCCATGGTGATGTATATGGGGGAGAAGATATCTAAATCTCTAGGCAACCTAGTACTAGTCTCACAACTCATTAAAAGCAATTCTCCCAACGCAATAAGATGGATGTTGCTATCAAATCATTACAGGAAGGTATGGGAGTATGAGCCCTCCGATATCGAAAAGGCCGAAGAGGCAATAACCTCGATAAATTCCTATCTTGCAAAGCCCGGCGCAAAGTCCCTTAACAAAGTCGCGCTGAAAAATTTTGCAGCAGCAATGGAGGACGATTTAGACACGCCAGCAGCTCTTGAGATTATAAAAAAGCTCGTGGAGAGCAAAAAGGACCAGGAAACAGCAAGAAAGATTTTAGATACTCTTGGATTTGTCCTGTAATCTTTAATCCCTGCCCCGTCCCCCGCGTACGATTACATTTCTATAAATTGCACTCAGCTTGTCGTACTTGCCGTTAAGAAGGTACATGCGTTCCAATCCTCTGTCCATCTTTTTTGCAAGCCTATCACGCTTTCCGCGCGTAAAGAACCTAAGAAGCCCCCGCTCATAAGACCGCATCCTAAGATATATGCTATCCATGCGCTTCTTTCCCTTTTCGATGCTAAAATGATACTTATTCGCCCTTGATTCTATGTGGCTCGTAAGAAGCTTATGGTATTTTTCAACCCCTGCGGCATTCTTGGCCTTAGATGATATTCCTATTAGCGCAAGCCCAGCCATGTCAGTGCCGAACATCCCCGAGTAACCCTCCGCCATCGCCTCCATCAGCCTTAGGTATCTCCCAAACTCGTCTTTTGACATGTGCTTCGAATGTGATATGATATTCGGTACGCAGAACACCTCATAGTCCAACGCGTCAACAAGATCTGTAATGTTAAGTATGTGCGCCTCCATCTGCGCGGCAAGGGTCTTAGTCCCTGCCTTATCAATTATCTCAAGCTTGCCGTGCCAGTTCCTTCTCACTATCTCCTTTAGCATCTCTGACTCTGCCTGGGTCCTCTCTCTATTTGGGGTAGCCTTTTCCATAGCCGTACTCAATTTATCACTGGATTGTTAACTGGTGTCGCCCGGATAACAAGAAACTTAAAACGATTAACAATTTAAACCTGATTGAAGGATTGGCTGAATCGATCTACTCAGAGGATGTAGAGTGAAAACATCCTAATAACCTTCTTTATGAACTTGTATGCTGGGTTGGTATTCCATTTGACATCCTTTATAAGCGCTTTGTACTTCTGCTTCTCCTCCGGACTTAGCTTGCCCTCCTTCACGGTGACCTGCTTCTTGCCGTCTATTATCTGCGTGTCTGTCTTGCTTATGATGTCCTTCTTTACCATGCTGTACCATTCGTCAAGAGTGTTTCCATGGGTCTTTACCATCTTTAGGAAATCCTTCATGTAGATCTTCCTCCTCCTCCCGGTCCTGTCCTCCTCCACCGCCGGTATCAGTGCAGCCTTGTCGCATATCTCCTCTATGTCTGCCGAAGAGAAGCCCATCGTGCACCTTGAGAGTCTTCCGTAGTTTATCCTGCCAAGCGGCATGTTGCGTGTATGGTACTTGAATGCCCCTTTCCTTGTCTTGTAATCAGGAGGAGGCATGTATACGGTCTCGCCGAATCGCTTGCTCCTCTTCAGCGCAGGGTCGATGTCCCAAGGAGCGTTTGTTGCCCCTATTACAAATATCCCTTCCGGATTCTTCTCAACTCCGTCCATCTCCTGCAGGAACTGGTTAACTGCCATCCTCATGAAGCTCTGCCCTCCTCCGTCTCCGCCATCGCCTCCGCCTCTTTTCACTCCCAGTGCGTCAAGCTCGTCGAAGAATATGATGCATGGCGTGTGCTTCCTCGCCTGCTCGAATATCGCGTGCATATTCTTTTCCGTGTTTCCTGCGTACATGTCCACTATCTGGTTTATCGCGGCCACAATGACGTTAGACCCTGTCTCTCCCCCTATTGCATTTACCAGATAAGTATTATGGACAAAGAAATCATTGGCTATGAAGTTGTGTGTGTCATCTACTGTAAGATCATAGACATACTCTGGTGCCGGCAGAACCTCCACACTCTTAATCTCTTCATAAACTACCCTATTGCCTCCATGCTTCTTTATCTTGCCCCAACTATCCTTCTTCTTTACGAGCTTCTCAGCCTTCTTGCCGAACATCCCTATCTCTTCTATGAATATATCAATATCCCTGTTTCTATGAATTATAAGCTCCCAATTCCCCTTTCCCATATGATAAATATTAGACAATATTCCGAACCTCAGCAGGAGATGATGTATGTCTCTGACGAGCGTTTCAGAATTGCTGGCATATCCAACAGCTCTCATTGTCTTCTTTCCATATGTGCCACTATGCTTGTCATTCATCTGGAACCAGCCGTCGCCAGTGAATAGACGATTAAGGAACAACGAGAGCAAGTGTTTTGGCAATGTGAATATTCGATCGGGCACTTTCTTGTTGTAAGAACTTGTAAATGAGAGCTGATTCCTGTCCAAGAAAATCTGCATAGAATTTCTTTCCTGCCCTCCGGTCATGTTTCCATTTACATACATTGACATGACTCGCCCATCCTTAGACTGGGTATTTATGTGAAGCACGGAATCGAATTGCTTGACAGCAGATTGGAAATCTTCCAGAACCTCTATATCAGAATTTGTGAAAGACGCCTTTCCCTGCGTAAGCCCGCCTTCGGCTATGAAGTATGCCAGAAGCTTCACTTCGCACTCGCGCATATTTATGGATCCAAACACGGGCACATGTCTCGGAACGCCTATTCTATCCCCTTCCTTCAAAGTCGAGGCCTCAACCCAATCCTTACCTACAAGCAAAGGATGTTCCGGAGTGCATTCCAGCACTCTGTTCCTCTTAGTGGTTATTCTCAGAAGTGGCTTCCCAGGAAGTTTCCACCAACCTGCAACGTTCCTGACTGCAAGCTTATGCATTTGTGTAAGAGTCAAGATCTGCGGCTCCTTATTCTCTACAACCTCCTTGATTGTGACATATCTGCCATCAGGCAGCAGTACTTTTGTGTCTGATGAAACGCACTTCCCATTGCCTGGAGGACCATAGAATATGACTCCAAGCCCGAGCTTCTTTCCGTACGCCTTGAGCAGGTCCGGCTTTCTTATAGCAAGAACTATGTTGTCGTATATCACCTTCTTCTGCTTATCCATGCCCACGACATCCTTGAAGGTTATATTAGATTTGTGGAACCTGATCTTCTTTATCTGCCCCTCTTCGACTACCGTATCTTCCTCTTCAACTTTGTTACTGTTTCCAGATGGTAGCTCAGGATGCTTATCAGACTTCTTCTTGAGCTGGTCGAGCCTGGACCTTGCCTGCTCATATTTCGGGTTCCTTGACAGAGCCTTCTCATACCACTCCTTTGCTCCCTTGAAGTCGTTCTGGTACTCGGCTATTATCCCCATAACATAGGGTGCATCGTAGCTGTCGTGCTCTATATCAAGCACTTTCTCCGCATCGCGTGTGGCCTCTTCGTACTTGTTGAGTATCGCATATGCGAGTGCCCGATTGAAATATGCGCTGGCATAATTTGGATCCTGCGCTATGGCCTCTCCGTAGGCCGCTATGGCCTCCTCGAACTTGTTCTCCTCAAATAGCGCACCGGCCTTCTTATACGTCTCCTTTGCCTTCGGGCTAACAGTATCGCTCTTTGGTTTTGCATCTGGTTGGTCGGCCAATAAACTCCCTTGCTTTTTTTAGTGTTTTATAATTTATATACCTTGTCTATAATGCCCGAGAGCATTATTGGTACTTGTCAAGAAGTAGGTTGAGATTCGCATCAACATCAACTATATGCTCCTCCTCCCTAGGCACATTGACAAGCGAGTACTTGTCAAACTTCTTGAGAAGGGCCAGTGCCTCTTCATGCAGCTTCTTAAGCTCATGACTCTTTACCTTGAAGTCCCCTGCTAGCTGGCTTATTGCCAATCTGCTGTCAGAATGAAGCGTAAGCTCAATGTTATATCCATACTCCTGGGCTACTTCCTGAAGGGCTGCTATTATTGCAAGGTACTCTGCCTCGTTGTTGGTCTTTATCCCGTTGTAGAACGACTTCTCCAGAAGCACTTCTTCACCTTCACCAAGAACAAGATATCCAGATGCGCTCTTTCCTGGGTTGTTCCTGGATGCCCCGTCCGTATATATCTTAACTATCATTCTTACCTACCAGCCATGGCAATTATTAAATAGTTTGACCATGCTTTTATATTTATAGGCGACAAGCTCAAGTGATAGAAATGGGAATATTTGATCTATTCGGAAAGAAGGACGTTGGCACGGATTTGAGGAAGCAGCTACCATACAACATAACCACGCAGTTCGTACCGTACAAGCTCAAGGCAAACAGTCGCGGATCCACCACCCTTTTAGTCAACCTTAAGAACATGACCGAATCTCCGGTGACAAGCTCAGTAGTGGTAGAGGTCCCGGAAAGGATAAGTCTTGATTCTACCGGGATGTCAAAGGAGAAGGAGGTTCGACTTGGGACGCTTGGCCCGAACGAGAGCAAGGAAGCCAAGGTTGAGATATTCAGTAGCGCAGGAACCGACAAGGGAGAATACACACTTACCATCACCGCATTCATACACTACCGCGACTATGCACATGTCCTAAACGCCATGAAGAAAAGAACCATACTCGAGGCAGTCTGACATATATTACTTGCCAGGCTTATTTCTGCATATGCTGCGGCTGCTGTTTTGCATCAACGCCGCCCAATTTTTCCATAATGTTAAGGGCCTCCCTTACTATCTCTTCCCCCTTATCTGTAAGCACCAGCTTCTTTATCCGGCCATGTCTCTCTGATTCTATAAGTCCTGACTCCTCGCACTTCTTTACAAACTTGCTTATGTGCACATAAGTAACAGAAGTCTCCCTTGCAAGATCCGTAATGCGCCACTCCCTCTCCCGGTTCATCAATGCGGAGAGTATCCTTACTTGTTTCTCCTTTAGCAGAAGCATTCCTATACCGTCTCCCACAATCTCCCTATATGACGCTTCTCATAACATACATATATAAATATTCCACCGACAAGTAATACTGATAGAAGCTAAAGGTGTGCCAATGGTAAAATATGTTATAGCAGAGCAACTCGTAGGGAAGGAAGTCGTCACAAACGATGGATTCGACCTGGGCAAGTTTGTCGACGCAGAGGTTCTTGAGACCACAGGAAAGCTCAATGCGTTGATAGTCGAGCCCAATGTTGACAGCGAATATGTCAACAAGCTTGACGTAAAGGGAGGAAAGCTTGCCGTGCCATACACAAGCGTTATGGCGGTAAACGACTTCATAGTTGTGGACAAGAAGTCTCTCTGATCTAGGATAGGTGTTCTTATTATTATAGCGGGCGGAGACGAGGCAGGCCGCGGCGCAGTTCTCGGGCCCCTCGTCATAAGCGTAATCGCTATATCAAAGGCCAAAGAGTCTAAATTATCAAGGATAGGTGTGAGGGACTCAAAGCTCCTGACAAGAAAGAAGCGCGAATTCCTATACGATGAGATAACCTCCCTGGCCGAGGAGGTCAAGGTCTACAAGATAACAAACGATGAGATAGACCAGGCCATGGCTGGAGGCGTCTCACTAAACGGACTTGAGGCGTTGAACTTTGCAAGACTCATAGACGCCCTACAAGTGTTACCAAAGAAGATCTATCTTGATTCTCCTGATGTTGTAGAGGACAAGTTCGGCATACGCGTATGCCTATTCTCAAAGAGGACGATGACTGTAAACAAGACATCAAGCCTTAGCAATCCCGTCATAGGCGCCAAGGAAGCCATAAAGCTAATATCCGAGCATAAATCCGACATAAAGTATCCTGTGGTTTCAGGTGCGAGCATAATAGCAAAGGTTGTGAGGGACGATGAGATAGACCGCATAGCAGAAGAGGTGGGCTTTGATGTTGGCACAGGATATCCGTCTGATTCCAAGACCATAAATGCGATAAAGAAGAACCTGGACGACAAGAAGCTAGGCGTATACCTGCGCAATATGTGGAAGACCATGGAGATAATACGTCAGCGCAGGATGGACGACTTCATCTGACCTTGTTCTTCCTATTCCGTCTCTACGGCTTAACTTCCTATATGCTTACCTGTCCTTCTAGCTCCTCTATCCTCCTTCCGTGGCCGAGTATCTCATCAGCAAACAGGCTAGCAACAAGGACGCCGACCATGCAGGCTATCGCAAGATAGAAGGAGTACTGGAATGCCGCACGCGATTCGTAGGTGGCTATCAAAAGCCCTGCAAACGGGGCCCCAAGCGAGCTGCCAAGGAACCTGAAGACTGAATTCATTGAGGTTGCAATTCCCATTTCCTCCCCATTTATGCTCAAGACGAGCAAGTTTATCGTAGGTATGGCCACAAGCGCAGTCCCAAGCCCTCCGATAAGCTCGCTTAGCATCTCCATATTCGGAGTGAATGCTGATGATGCCAGCGCAAATCCGGCCACTGCAATAACTGAACCTGCCAGGAAGAAAGGCTTGACGCCGACTCTTGGGATGTATCTTCCAAGCACCGGGGCAGCGATAGCGTTGACTATTGCAAACGGGACTAGTGATATTCCGGTCCTGAATATGTCATATCCAAATCCAAGAGGCGCAGGCGAACCGAACAGGTATGAGAACGCCTGGTATGAGAAGAAGAAGACGAGCCCGGAGAAGAAGGTTATCACATTGGCTATCAGAACGTTCTTCATGCCCATCAGCTTGGAATCGAATATTGGCTCCTTAATGCGTTTTTCATATAGCGCAAATGGTATTAGAAGCAGCAGACCTACGCATGCCATGAGGAGTATGGGGATAGATGTCCATCCGTATGTTGATCCTTCCGAGAGGGCCATTATTATCATTGACAGTGAAAGTGCAAGGGTCACTGCGCCAAAATAGTCTATCTTCACATCGGGCCTCTTGTACCTTGACTCTCTTATGTAGTAAAGTATAAGTGCAACAATAACAATCACGAAAGGAAGCGCAGTATGATAACAGAACTGCCACCCAAAACTGTTAGAGACAAATGAACCAAGAGGAAGGCCTATTGCCGAACCTATTCCAAACATTGCCATTATGATTGAGAGCGCTCTTGGAATCATGTCACGCGGGAACTCCTCTTGCACCAAACTGATCATCAGGGGGAATATGGTGAGCCCCACTCCCTGTATCGTTCTAGATATGAGTATGAATGTAAAGTTTGGCGAAAATCCGGTTACTCCAACCGCCACAACATATATTGGCAGTATGTAAGTTAACACCCTCTTCTTTCCATATATGTCCCCAAGCTTCCCTATTATTGGGCTGAGCGCAACTCCAGATACAAGGTAAAGAGACACAAGGAGGCTTGCTGTGGCGGCATCCACCTTGTATTCTGCCGCTATAGATGGAAGCGAAGGTATGAGCATGGTCTCTATGTATAGGACCACAAAGCTGAATGCGGCAAAGAGCAGCATCGCGCGATTAGCATATGCCTTGTCAAATCTTTGGGCGTCCATCCCTCCACATCTGTCTGATTGCAGGAGTAATATTGGGGGCAACAATATAAAAATGTGCAGAAGGCAGCAGGTCAGCCCTTTTCATTGACTATTGAATACGTGACTGAGCGTATTGACTTGGAGCTCTTTACTGCGCTGAAGAATCCTCTTGTGGCCTTCGCATCCGTCTCCAGGTTTAGTATGTCTATGCATGTGCCTTGATGGTGGTGGTGCATCTCTGTCTTTATTGTGTCTTCAAACCTATGCAGGAGGTTCGACACGTTGTTCTTCTGGCTGTCAGGATATGCGAGCACAAACACGCTCTCCACTTTTCCCTGCAGCTCCTCAAGGTCCGCATAATCCTTCACAAGGCTCTGAAGCGCACTCCTAAGCATCTTGGACCTGCTCTTGTAGCCAAGTTTTTTCTGTATCTGCCCAAGCTGCCTCAACTCCTCCTTGTCCATCGATATGCTCAGAATCTCCAAAAAGACACCGTATATAATTATTATTAATAATAACCAGAATATTTATTAATATATAACTGTAAATAATAATTAGTTCAGGTAATTTTGATGTTTGCGCCTCCAGTAATTGCCACACTCCTAGGCATTGCCATAAACCTTTGGAATCCGGAGCATGTTGGTCTTTTCACCGCGCTAATCCTATCTTATCTTCTCGGAATAGTCCACGGCGTTACACCAGACGAGCATACATGGCCCATAACTTTCTCCTACGCTGTTGGTAGCGGCACTACAAAGGGAGGCATGAAGGCAGGGCTCATCTTCTCAAGCGGATTCACACTTCAGCGGGCAGTGCTTTCAGAGGTAGCATATTTTGCATTGGCCGGGGTCTTTTTGACAGCATCGGTTTTCGGGATAACCTATATTATTGTAGGAATAGCAATGTTTGCCGCCGGGCTATACATCAAGAGAAAGAGCATCTATCCGCATTGGCATTTCATAGAGGAAAAACTTGGCGCTCATTTTATACATTCACATTCAAACAAAGAGATGAAGAGCGAGCTGTTGCACGAGCGCAATCCAGCAATGGACGGATCTGATGACTCACTAAGGCCCGTTCCTTCAAAGATGGCCTTTCTACATGGCATAATTGCAGGGTTTGGATTTGGAGCCTTTGCACTGATAGTATATACTACACTCGCCCCAGCCATGCCCAATGCCTGGTTAGGATTTATGCCCGGACTACTTTTCGGACTTGGCACCATGACAATGCAGATTGCTTTCGGCGCGGCGATTGGAAAGTGGCTGTCAAACGTAAAAAAACTTACCAAGAAAGGTCTGCAATACGTCTCGCGCACAATAAGCAGCGACGTCCTTGTCTATGGGGGCATTGCATTCGCCATAGGCGGGGTTGCAATACTAATTTATCCGGGACTGATTAACATCGGCATAAACACCGGCATAAAGGTTCACAACCTGGATAACCTTGGGCTTGGATTCTTCCTTGTCATATTCTCGGTTGTGGTAGTCGCCTTCCTGTCTTATAGGAAAGCTATAAGGAAGGCCAACTCCATGTCAGGTTACACTAAACTGCCGTCTCATCATGCCTAAAGGACAAGTTACGCAAGTATAATCTGGTAAGGTTACGGATAATCTATCGGTTCGCAGGCATTAAATCCAGGCTTATTTTCTGGTCTCCTCTCCGAGCAGGCCCTTCATCTCCTTAAAGAGTTGGTTCATGTTCTTTTGGCCCACGCACGCCACATAATAGACTCCATCTACACTTCCAACCATAAGGTATCCTCTTCTTAGGGCCTCAATATATTCATTAGACTCCCTAAGCGCCTCCTCCTTCTCATTGTTCTGGAAGTTAAGGTCCTCTGTAGCTATCATAAGCCCCGCAGCCCCAGCCGCTTTGCCAACCGTCTGAGCAATCTTCGTCCCGTAATCCCTTGCAAGATATAACCCTTCTATCTCTGCGCGTTCATAGGCAGCCCTAGCAGCAACGCTCTTCTTTCCCGGGCCGTGAAGCGGCTCTGAAAAGTGCGCTGCTCTCAAAGCAGA
>DAIDLJ010000029.1 GCA_027449585.1 Microcaldota archaeon
CCAGCAATGACGCCGGCGCCATCGTTGCCTTTGGAGATTCGATTACGGACGGTGCCTATGCGTCCGTTGACGCGAACCATCGATGGCCCGACTATTTAGCAGTGAAGCTCAGCCAGAATAAGAGTTCTGCGCAGCAAAATTTCCTGGCAATGAACAACTCCAACTTTACAAAATTTGCATCAAAATACAGCTGCTATGTCTTTGATATGGGATATTGGTGTACCACACCGCAATTCAAGATGAATACTTGCGTAAACTACATCAAAAAATACAATGGCACCCTTATAGTGGATGTACCTGCGCCGGACAATACCGACAACTTTTCTCTTTATTATTTGCACGGCAATTTTACATGAAGATTCAGGTTTGGCGAGTGCATTTTTACTGATCAGTCGAATGCGGATACTTTTGGAATTAGATCCCAAAGTAGTTATATAAAACTGCTAATTTAGACCTTGATGGAGAACGAGTAGAATATCAGCAGATTATGCCCGTGGGACATAAGGTATCACCAATGATAGTTGTGGTAAATGAAGGTGGAAGAACGGTTGTGGTCTGAGGAACCGTGCTTGTTACTCCGCCGACCACAGTTGTGACTGGAGCGCTAGTTGAATAACCACAAGGCGTACCTTGTTCACCTACCTGCGTTATGGGGCAGTCGGTAGTTGTGAAGCCAGTTGTAGTGCCTATTCCTGTTGTGTTGAGACCTGTTGTGTTGAGACCAGTAGTGTTAGAGATTGTTGTTGGGGGAGGAGAGTAGGTGGTAGTGCCAGACATGACCGTAGTTGTAGAGTATAGCCCAGTGATACTGGTAACAGTAGTTGTTGATGAGGTCTGTGGCGCAATTGAAGTGGTCTGGAGGCTTGTTGATTGCGACGGAATTACAAAACTAGCCTCGATGACGCCGTTGGCAACCACATAGACGGACGAGGATATGGAAGAGGGATTTGAGATGTGTATTCCGGACTGAGTTACCCATCCCTGGAAATTTACACCGTCGTATGACACAGGCGAACTTATTGAATAAGTCATGTTGTTTATGAAATCGAATATGGAATTGCTCTGATATGGAACTCCGTTTATAGATATATGCCCGCCTGGAGGGTCGGTCACTAGAAGTACCTGACGAAGTATTATCCTTGGAGAGACATAAGTAGTACTAGTGCCGGAGGTGTTGTATGAAGCGCACTGCCGATTAATGCATTCTGAATATTTAATTTGGAAGGCGGGATTGACCTGCGATCCGACAGCAGGTGTGTATCCGGAAAGTGTAACATTGCACGTAACCATCGCACCTGGAACTGCGTTTGTAGGATAGCAGCTACCATGGTAAGATGCATTAGAGGATCCAAGACTCTGCAAAACAATGGAATTTGAGGCGGGAAAATTTATTTGCGCACCCAGATTATTAGTAAAGACAACGAATGCATATGAATTTAGACCATTATTTGCTATGACCATCTGAAAACATTTGATCTGCGCGGAGATGTAGCATGATGGCTGTGTGAAAGTTTGCACTAAATTATTGTTAAAAATATTAAGACCCAAAACTGCAAGTATTATCAGGATAAGTAGGATTGCCACTGAAAATGTAGATAGATATTCTATTGATGGCTGTATTTTGTCCTCTTTTGCCACCGCCACACCATGTACAGCATTATTGCCTGATTTGTGGGCTGGCATTGGATACACTACTATTACATTAAATATCCTAATTTAAATAGTTAATTGAAATAAACCATTTTGGGGATATGCTTGAATATGGATGAGCTTAGAATAGGCTTGAGCTACAACGATGTGCTGCTGGTTCCGAGAAGGTCGGGAGTTGAATCCAGAAGGAGCGTTGACACAAGCACAAGAATAACTAAGAGCATAAAGCTTGGTATACCGCTTATACCTGCGAACATGGACACTGTCACCGAATCGAGAATGGCAATAGCAATAGCGAGGGAGGGAGGCATAGGGGTAATACATAGATTCATGGACGTGGAGAGGGAAGTATCAGAAGTGCAGAGGGTAAAGAGATCCGGAGCGTACATAATAGAGAACCCTTATAGCATAGGAAAAGATGCAACTGTGGAGGAGGCTCGCGAATTGAGCGAGAAGAACGGCGTGAGCGGACTTCTAGTGGTTGACAAATCGAATAGGCTGCTTGGCATACTTTCAGACAGGGACATGAGATTCTCGAGAAATGACGGCGAGAAGGTCTCGAAGGTTATGACACCAAGACAAAAACTGGTAGTTGGACGGCCGGGAATAAGCATGGACGACGCACTGGACCTGCTCGACAAGCACCGTCTTGAAAAACTTCCGTTGGTGGACAGAAACGACATTGTAGCCGGACTGATAACATCGAAGGACATTTACAGGAGACTAAAATCTGAAAAATCTGCAGTGGACAGGAAGGGACGGCTCCTTGTCGGAGCGTCCATAGGCACCAAGGGAGATTATATTGAAAGGGCGCAAGCGCTTGCAGCTGCAGAAACAGATATCATAGTCCTAGACGTGGCTCATGGCCATGCCGAAAGCGTGATAGATGCAATAAAGTCGGTCAAGAAGGCGCTTCCTGACATGCCGCTCGTTGCCGGCAACATTGCAACTCCTGAAGCCGTAGAGGATCTTGCATCTGCTGGCGCAGACTGCTTAAAGATAGGCATAGGACCAGGGACGGCGTGCATAACTCGCAGGGTGACAGGTGCAGGAATGCCGCAGTTCACAGCCGTAGCAGACTGCGCGGAGGCCGCAAGAAGGATGGGCATAACCACTATTGCCGACGGAGGGATAAAGGAATCTGGAGACATAACCAAGGCGCTCGCGGCAGGAGCAGACGCAGTGATGATGGGAAGCATATTTGCAGGCACCGATGAGAGTCCGGGATACTTCATAAGAAGGGACAACATGAAATACAAGGCCTACAGGGGCATGGCTTCTCTTGGAGCAAACATCAGCAGGAAGAGAATAGATAAGTCGGTAGTCGATCCACAGGAAGTCTTCGACATAGTGCCCGAGGGGGTCGAATCTTCGGTCCCATACAGAGGTAGTGTGAAGGAGATAGTCTACCAATTGATAGGAGGAGTGCGCTCCGGCATGAGCTATTGCGGGGCGTCAAGCCTTGCCGAGCTCAGGAAGAATGCGAGATTCATAAGGCTGACAAACAGCGCAGCATCTGAAAGCTACGAAAAACTCGCTGAAAGGTAAGAACATGCAAGCGCTGACGGTATGGATGCAGATCAAGATCGGCTTCAATCGAGTGTGCCAAGTCCTTGCATGCCTATCTTAATCAGTGCCTTGCCCGGATTGTCATAGTACTCCCTGCAGAACTCGTTTATGCTTCTCTGATCCCTTATGCCCAGGTCGTTTAACTTTTGCAGTATCTTTGCTCTCCTGTTCTCTTCCTGTATTATCTCCGTTGGCGGCCTTCCGGTCGCTTTTGAGAGGGCGTCCCGATAAGTGACGCTTGGAAGGATGTCAGATCCAGTGCGAGTCTTGTAGTCGTAGGTATAGAGGTCTGAGAGGAGCACCTGGTTCTCCACTCCGGATGTCTCGGAGACCTGCGTGATCTTCCTTACAATCCTTCCTTGATCGTTAATCTGAGAGACTATGGTGAAGGAGTCCACAAGAGGTATTGTGTCCTTGTTTATGTTCATTGGATCGTGCTCGAGCCTTGTGACGATGTCCCTTGAGGCGTGCGCGTGTATCGTACTCATCACTGCCTTTCCTATGCTCATTGCTGTCATCATGTCCGTCGCCTCAGCGCCCCTTACCTCTCCGATTATTATAAGGTCCGGCCTCATCCTAAGGGCGTTCTTGAGAAGGTCCTCAAGACTGACCTCTGGGCTGGTCTCGAGCCTAACGCAGTTGTCCTGCATCGCCGTGTTGAGTTCATAAGTCTCCTCCAGCACCACTATCCTCGACTCTGGCCTGAAGAAGCTGAACATCGCATTGAGCAGAGTCGACTTGCCGCTTCCTGGCATTCCGCCGATGAGCATGTTTGCGGGCCTTATGCCGAGGCCTTCGGCATAGAGCCAGTATCTGGCAGCTAGCTGGAAGCTTAGCTCGCCGTAATTTACCAGATCGATTATGCTATAGGCATTGGGCTTGAAGTTCCTTATTGTAATATCAGGGCCCAGGGGGGAATCGACTATATTGCACCTTGATCCGTTAGGTAGGTGCACGTCGAATATGTGCCTGTTGGCCACACTGCTGGTGGCATACATCTTTAGCTTCTTGACGAACTCCTCGAGCTCCTCCGAGGAGTTTATCTTCTCTTCAACCTTCATCTGGCCGACCTCAGTCTGGTAGACGAAGATGTTACTTGTGTTGTTTATCATTATGTCCTCTACGTCGTCGGCCAGGTACTTGTCTATCGGTGGAAAATTCTTGGCAAGTTCGACTATCTTGTCTATCCTCGGTTTGTCGGCAGATGGATCAAGAGACTTGACCACGCTCTCTATGTACTTGTAGAGTTCTGCTTCCTCGTGTATGCTCCCCAGCCTGCCCTCTAGTCTCTCGAATACCTTGAGCTCGAAGGATGTAGGACGTTCTGTCATTGAAGCACCAAGGATATATAGAATGAACAACAGTTAAAAAGCATTGCTGTGCCGCTTACTAAAAATCAGTATACGTTGCTGCGCGGGCTCACTGCTTTATCGAATCCAGGTTCTTAAGCTCGTTGAGCTTATTGAGCGCCTCGTATGTGGCCAGGGCCATGTTGTACTTGTCCCTTGTCCTGCCGCTTGCAAAGGTCCACATGTCCTTGACTCCTGCGAGCTCTAGCACGTTCCTTACTGTTGCGCTTGCCGCAAGTCCCACTCCCCTTGGAGCAGGTTTGAGTATTATCTCAGCGCTTCCGCACTTGGCCTTTGTTATAAGAGGAAGGCTATGTCGGGTCCCGCAGTTGCATTCCCATGATCCGCATCCCAGGCTCACGGATATCATGTGCTGCTTTGCATTCCTTATCCCTGAGCTTATCGCAGGCTTTACCTCGACGTCCTTTCCGACGCCTATCCCTATATGGCCGTTCTTGTCGCCCATTATCACGGTCGCCCTGTACTTCTGCTTCCTGTTGTTCTTTGTCATTCTCTGCACTGATGCAATCTCGATTACCTTGTCCTCAAGGGTCGGGAGCAGAGCATCTATTATCTCAACCTCCTTTATCGGCTTTCCAAGGGCGAATATCTGCTCTATGCTCGTTATCTCGCCGTTCTTGACCATCGTGCCTATCTTTGTCCTTGGCTTCCACTCGGCAAGATTTGCCCTGTGGTCCTCTTCCTGTCTTTGTCTTTGGTATGGCACAATATCACTCTTTTGCTCCGCTTGTTATCTTCCCTTTGGTCTCGCTGAAGACCTTTGCAAGGTTCTCAGGCGCATGCGCGCCGGAGTATGAAGTGTAATGGTTCTTGTATTTTGCTTCGCTCTTTGACTTAAGTTCTGCTATGTACTTCATGTTTGAACAATTATAAACTTTCTCGTCAATCTGGATGTTGCCGCGCACCTTAAGGCCCCCGTCTATGCAGCCCTTTGCGAAGACGAATGGTACGCAGTTCTTCACTGGGGATGTAAGCCCGATGTCGAGTATGTGCTCGCTCGATGCCTCTTTTCCTGCCTTCTTTGCAAGAAGCAGGCCGGTCAGATAGGCAGTAGGCCTGTTGCTCTTTGCAGGCCACTTGTACTTGAGAAGCTCGCTAGAGTCGGCATGCGCGACGACCTTGTCGCCGTTTGCGCTGTACCTTATGAGCTGGCCAATTATCCTCTTGTTGCTCTTCCTTACGACTACGCGGTCTAGCCCGCTCTTTACCAGGCCGAACCGTTTCTTGTAGTTCGTGACGGCTTGCTGCCTTCTCCTGAACTTTAAATCTCCCAATGAATTTGACATAAGCTTCACTTGTATTCTTTACTTACCTTCTCGTTTATCGCCTTTACCTCGTCTTCCGTTATCTGCACGCCGTGCTCCCTTAGCTGCAGCAGCAGGTTCGCCTTGGTGGCGTACTGGTTTCCCTTTACGTGGCTATAGAACTGATTGAACATTGCAGTGTCTATCTTCTTTGCAAGCTTGAGCTCCTTGAGCAGGCGCCTTTGGGACCTGACCTTCTTCTCCCAGAGCCTTCCCTGCCTTGCCTTGTCGGTTCCTCTCCTCCTTCCGATTCCCCTGCGCCTTCCTGCCGCCCTTGCCTTCTTGAGGATCTTGGACCTTGAACTTGCATTGTGCTTTGCCTTTACGGCGTATATGCTGCCCTTCTCTATGAGCCTTCTCACATCATCCTTGGTGAGAGCCTTGTCAACGTCCATGACGCTGCCTGGAAGTAGCCTTATTGCGGTCTCTCCACGGTTCAGTATCTGGGCCGCTGCCCTCTTTGCAAATTTTATGCTCATAGTATCACGCGTTCAGGACCTTTATCCTGTTGCTATCTGCAATCTTCTTAAGCGACTCCCTCTTCCTCGATGAGAGATTGTGCGCAAACCTGGCAGAATACCCAGGCATTCCAAGTACAGATAGGAGCTCGGCCTGGTTGTGAACGAGAAGCTCAAAGCTTCCATCGGGCCTTGAGTACCTTACGATATCGCTGTTCTTGTATCCGACCTTTGGCACTGGACCCCTATTCTGCTTCTTTACTCGGCGCTTATTGTCTATGCCGCGCTGGTGCCTCCACCTGGCCTTGACGCCCTTCCTGTTCGGCGCGCCGTAGTTTGGAACTCTGAATTTTGGATTATTTCTCTTGATCATTTCATTCCTCCTCATCCACGTATAGGCCGTCCTGGAAGACTCGCGTGTCGTAGCCCCTTGCATAGCAGCCCTTCCTTATGTTCGCTATGGTCTGCCCTACCTCGTACTTGTCTACTCCCTTTATCGTGACATCCTGCCCTTTTATCTCAACCTTAGTATCGCCGACTATTGTAACCTCCCGTGGAACCTTCTCGCCAAAGAGATTCTTCATGAAGAGCGTCTTGCCCTTCACCTCAAGTGATGTCGGGAAGTGGGCGAATAGCACCTTCATCTTTACGGTTATTCCGCTCTCGACCCCGACTATCGCATCACCTAGCTGGGTCTTTAGCGCCATCGTGGCAAGCGCGGACTTCCTTGCGAGCTTCTTCTCCTTGGTCTCGCTTATTGTAAGCTTGCTGCCTTGTACCTTAACATCAGTGAATTTCGGATTTATCGCCTTCGATGTAGAACCAAGCTTGCCCTTTACAGTAACGGTGCTGCCGTTTACGGCCACATTCACTCCGCTTGGTATCTCAATTTCGTACATTTTTCTCCACTAATACACGTATGCTATAAGCCTTCCTCCGATGTTCTTGGTGCTCGCTTCCTTATTGGTCATTATCCCCTCTGATGTCGAGACTATAAGTATTCCAAAGTCCCTGCTTGGGATGTATCTCATCTCGTATCTTTGGAGCTGCTCCCTTGATACTGGATACCTTGGCTTTATGACGCCTATGTCGTTTATCCTCTTTGAGAGAGTGACCTTGAGCGAATTGAACTTTCCCTCCTTTAGCTCCTCGAATCCCTTTATGTAGTTGTTCTCCTGCATCTTTGCGAGCACTGCCTTGAGCAGTTTGGTTGACGGAACGCTGCACTCGTACATGCCTGCATTCTCGTACACCTTTATCTTGTTGATCGCGTCAGCGAATACGTCTACCATGATTATCATCCATACTTCTCGAATCCTATTGCGGATCCGACCTCTCTGAAGCATCTCCTGCACACATTAAGCTTGTAGGACCTTATGAGGGCTCTTGAGCTTCCGCATATCTTGCACTTGCGCTTTCCCTTGCCCTTGTACTTTGAATCAAAACTCATCTTCATTTGCTTACCTCTCCACAATCTTTGCGTTGTACTTGCTCTCAAGATACTTCGCTATCTCCGCGTCAGGTATCCTCTTGTGCTTAAGCCCCGACTTTGACTGCTTCCTCTTCCTTGTCTCTATGCGCCTTCCCTTCCTCGTGAATGAAGCATTGACATTGAGCCCGAGCATCCCTATCTTCGGATCGTACTTTACTCCTGAGAAGTAGATGTACTCCTTGACGCCAAAGCTCAGTGAATTGTTGGATATTGATGAATTCTTTAGCATGTCGTCGTTTGCCTCTATTGCCCTCCTTAGCATCTCGTATGCCTCCTCATTCCTTAGCGTGACCATGGCCCCTATGACCTGACCCCTCCTTATCTTGAGCTCCGGAACCCTCCGCTTTGAGAGCGTCTGCACTGGCTGGTGGCTGGTTAGCTTCTCAAGGAGCATCTTTGCGTTCTGGTAGAGGTTCTCGTTCGATCCTATGCCTATGTTCAAGACTACCTTGTCTATGAATATCTGCTGCATTGGATTCGACTCTGCCATCACTTAGCACCTATTACCATTACATTGTCAAGAAGGGTCTCGGTGAGCCCATTCTTGCCTTCCATAGACACCGTCGCCCTTCTCAGGGCCGTGCCAACTTTTATCTCCTTTATGACTCCGCTCTCTGATGCGTGAAGACCCTTTACTACAAGGCACCTTGCGCCGCTCTGAAGCTTGAGCACGTCATGCACCTTTCCTTCCTTTACGTGCACAGAATCATTGACCTTAACCTCCTTTGATGAAGGCATTACTGTTCCGTCGTGGAGCCTTATCATATCCTTGTTGCCCTTTGCAAGATACTTTCCGACGACCTTGAAGATGTGCGCATGCTCCTTGCCTGTGACCTTCTCGAACTTCACCACGCCCTTGCTCCCTACGCTCACGGCAAACGACTCGTTGCTTGGCTTGAAGTGGACAAGATCGCCAAAACCAAGAGGGTATCTGGTGTCCTTTACGACCTTACCATTGACCTGGACGTTTCCTGACTTGAGTATGAGCTTTGCCTCCTTGGCGTTAGATGCGACTGCAAGCTTCTCCTTTAGGGCAGTTGATATCGATATGCTTGAATCTAATGTGTGCCTTCCCGGATTTGGCTTGGAGACGTAAGGCTGCACCTTCCTATCGACATGTATGTACTTCGATGACGCGAGCCGCTTTATGTGTCTATTATTTCCCTTGCTTCCCATGAAATATCACTTTTTTGCTATTGCCTCTATCTTTGCCTTCCTGAATTTGTCCGTAAGATCAAGATCGAGAAGGTATACACTTGATGCATAAATCGGTATCTGGAGCTCCTTGGCCTTCGCATTCTTCCTAACTACGCCGTCTATCCTAAGCCTGCCGCTTTTGAGGTTCACATCGAGGACCTTGCCGGACTTCCCCTTACTGTCTCCTGACATTACCTTCACAGTGTCCCCCTTCCTGACCTCTATTGACCTTCTCTTTATGCCCAGCTTTGCAGAGAGCTCCTTTGATATGTGGGCGCTAACGAAGTTCTGCCTTGTGTGCATTGGCGCAGTGAACCTGAACTTCCTCTGCTTCCTTGGCTTTGCGCTTTCTATCATAAATATCAGACTATTCTTGATGCGACTCCCGCAACCTTGACGAATCTCTCGACAACTTCCCTGGCCATGGCACCCTTTACCTCGGTCCCTATGGGCAGATTGTCGTCCCCGATCATTATTCCCGCATTGTCCTCGAACTTCAGGCGCATGCCGTTCGCCCTCCTTATGGCGGACTTCTGGCGTATTACAACGACTCTGACGGGTTTTTTGAGGTACGTTGCAGTGCCCTTCTTCACGCTTGCGGAGATTATGTCTCCTACCCCTGCGGCGCTCATCTTTCCGTGCCTTCCGTCTGTCTTTCCTATGACGTGAATCATCATGAACTGGTATGCGCCGCTGTTGTCAGCGCAGGTTAGCATTGCACCAGGAACGAGTGTCTTTGTTATGTGAGATGCTACGCCCTTCATATTATCACTTCTTAACCACGTTAGTCACAACGAAGGACTTGGTCTTGCTCAGCCTCCTCGTCTCAGCTATGTTGACCAGATCATTTAGCTTCGCGCCGATGCAGTCCGGATTGTGTGCCGGGATTCTGGACCTCTTTCTCAGTGACCTTTCGTATTTGTAAACGAACCTGTTGTAGTTGACCTCCACTATTACAGTCTTCTTGGCCTTCGCACTTACGACTAGGCCTTCGAATTGCATTCCTCTGAACTTCTGTCCGTTATGAATAGGACATCTTGGGTCTGAACATTCCAATTTTACACCTTTCTTGCCTTGTAGAACTTCATAGATTTCTCCATCCGTTCATGCGGCCTAAAGTTGATCTCATCGCCCGGCACGACGAAGGACCTCCTTCCCGAATAGAACCGAAACACAGATATCTTCTTCACTATCCTCCTTGCCCCGAGCTTTGTCTCGAGGACAACTGTGTTCTTGGTCTCGTCGATGACGATTCCGGAAAGACCCCTTTGCCTCTTGTCGAGAGACTTTGTGACCTTTGCTTTAAGCCCTATCAGTTCATTGAGGACTATATTTCTGTTGTTATAATCCATGAACTAATCCATAGGCAAAGAGGATTATAAATAAGTAGGTATTTAACCCTTTCTCTGCTGCTGCGTGCATGTTCCTGCGCAGATGGCGAATGGCAATTTGGAGAGGATTATGGACTTGCGGCCATGCTTCCTGCCATGGAAAGCATCCTCTTTATTGATTTATTATAAGGCAT
>DAIDLJ010000030.1 GCA_027449585.1 Microcaldota archaeon
GTTATACACAACCAGCGCGAAGCCATACCAGCAGGTTCAGACAAGTCCAGCTGTGTCGTACAACCAGCAGAATGGTCAACCAACAGAGAACAGCTGGTTTGCAGTAACAGCCCAGACACTTCCTGTGACAAAGTCCTCTTCGGAGTACTTCACGGTGAATGTTCCTGAGTACAATGTGCCAGGCTCAACGTCCTCACAGGATGCTTTGCAGTTCGGCATATACAACTCAACGACAGGCGGAGCTCAGAACTTCCAGTTCCAGCTCAACCAGTCAACGACCGGAACAAGGAACAATATGTCCTATCAGTCGTCAACAGGAACGGTTGTGAATGCGCCAGTAGGGTTTATGACAGAACGTGGTTCAAAGGTTGCAACTGTCTCGCCTTCAAGCTTGACATTCAACCTTGCTACACAGGTGGACACGCTGCAGTTTGTTGTATCTCCAGCAGGAGCAGTGGTTAACAGCACAACGACCTCAAAGACCGTTGGTCCAGTGGGCGTAGGACAGGCAGTGCCTGGCTTTGCAAACTTGACAGTGTCTGCGGTTAACGCAACCTGCTCTGGTGGATCTGCAACATCACACGCATGCACCGTAACTGGTCTTGCAAATGTGAGCGCAACGCCTTCAGTGTCGCATGCAGTAGTGCCAGTATCACTGAACACTGCAACCACACCTCTGGTAGTGCTTGACAGCAACGCGAACAGCGCGTCAACATTGGTCGTAGTAGGATCAAAGTATGTGAACTCCGTAGCAGCACAGATCTTCGCACAGCAGCCGGCGCTCAACTCGAGCTTCGGACCATCGTCTGTGGTAGTTCAGCAATATGGAAACAACCGCATACTTGTGGCTGGATACACGGCAAACCAGACAGTACAGGCCGGAAACCAGTTCATAAACGACCTGTTGCAGGCTGCAACCACGCAGTAAAGGGCAACTACGCGGGTTAGTTGAATTGTGAAGCCTTTTTGGCTTCACGATTTCTTTTTCTTTTCTCTTTTCATTTTCCTTTCTTCTCCTTTCTTTTTCATCATCCTTTAGCTGCGCTTCGTCTCAATACTGCAATCGTGCCGATATCAGACCAAAAAGCAGAGAAATATTTATAAACTTGAATAACTATCTTATAACGAGTGTTTTGGATGGGCGCAAAGGCGTACTCTTTTGTCTCGGTAATGCTACTGCTTTCAATAGGCATAGCAAGCGCCTCGCCTCTATCCACATTCCTATCAAGCTTCAACGTATCATCATCGGTGCAAAACGCGCTTACATACACCAACATAAGCTACAACGGCGGCACATATCTGTTGGCATATTATAACAATGCCCCATACTTCCTGCTCAACAGCACATCTGGATTCTCATTCGTGCTAAATACTGCGTCCATATCCCCGATAATAACGTCCACAATAGTGCAATCCAGCCTGTCACAGATAAACAGCACCTATCTTTCAAATTCAATGTACGCGTATAACCAGTCGTCAGCAAAGCCCCTTCTCGACTGCATAACTGAAACAGGACTCAACCAGCCTAATGCTTCATGCACGTCAACGAACTTCTGCGAGTCTTGCAGGACCGTGCCGGTATGCAGCCAGGTGCTCTCGAACGTGGGCTACGGAAGCCCATTCCAGACAGGCATAGAGATGCTCCAGGCCAACTATTCCGCCCTTATAAGCAACCTTAATGCTTACAACGCTGCAGTCACGCAGCTCAAGAGTCCGTCTACAGCCCAACAGGGACTTGTCCGCCTGCAATCCTCCTTCACCAACATATCTACGATAACCCAGAACATGTACCAGAATCCTGTATTTCCGCCTCCGCAGAACGCAAACTACGGCGTATGCGCCAATTATGGGGCGGTCACTGGCACATTCAATCCAAAGTCGTCAAACTGGTTCTGCGCTGCGCTTGGATTCTGTCAGTTCCTAACCTACAATTACACAGCACTCAACAACATACAGAGCTACATAAACAAGGTCAGTGCGCTTCCCATGTCCTCCACGCAGATATCAAGCATCGCCCAGCAGGTATCAAATAACGGCGGTAAGTATGCCCTTGTGATACTTGACAAGCAGAAGCTGCAGCAGAAGAACCACATACTAAACACCACCCTTCTAGGATACAATTCTGTCTCTTCAGGAGCGTCATCGCTTCTTCTAAGCATAGCCAATGCCTCTCTCTCGACAAAGTTCAGCACGCTCAATTCCAACTACTCGCTGCTGCAGAATTCATATAACACCGCAAACCTTGTAGCGCTCAATGTAACGCTTGCAAAGCAGTACAACGCGCTTAAGACGCTCTACCTGCAGCTTAATGGCACATATTACGGCGCGCTCAGGCTATCGCAAAATAATACCGCAATGCTGCTGAGCCTTGAATCGGAGTCGAAGACACCCGGAGCGCAGGTCGTTGCGCTAAGCTTCCAGGAGGCAACGCTTAACAGCCAGCTCTCATCAAAGCCATCCAACATAAATATGGTATACGCAAATCTATCAAGGCTCAACTCCCAGATAAAGTCCGCGCCGCACTCAGAGCCCATACTTAGCGCCGTGTCAAGATCCGTAGGCGTGCCATTTGCATCGGTGCTGCTCGGATCCAATTCGTTTGCCAGCGAGACGGCAAACGCACCGCTGGTTGCAATAATACCGTCGATACTTATCAGCCTTGTGGTCCTCGCTGCACTGTACCTGCTTTACAAGAGGCTTCACAAGCATGGCAGGATAAGGCACGGCCATTCTACAAACAAGAACTGGAAGATACTCTTTGGAATAGTCATATTGCTGCTTTTGATCTACGTGTACGAGTCGTACTCCGCAGCTGCGTCTGCAAATTCAAGCGCGTCTCTCTCTGATGCTGCATATGCGATAGGCAATGCAAAGAGCGTAGCCATAGCTATAAACGGCACGTCAAATACGTATCTTGTCTCATGCGAAAACAAGATCGCTGGAATACTGGCTGGCCAGTCAAAGACCGTGAGCAGGATAACCTTCAACGGTCAGGCCTGCTCCGCAGGATCAGGCATACAGACCACAGACGAGTGCCTGGGCCACTATATAGCAACAGGCGTTCCAGTGATAATACTGACAAACAGCTCGAGGAATACGCTTACGGCGTATTCGTTCTACGGCACTGTGCTAAGCCAGAGCGGCAATCAGCAGTTCACAAACGCCTGCCTTGCCTCCTTGTTCCTAGGTTGATAATATGGCAGAGAAGAAGAACCAGCCAAAGACCGCAAAGAATGCCAAGTCCGAAGCTGCAGGTAAGAAAAATGCCGAGGAAAAGAAAGCAAATATTCCTTATCTCTACATAGCAGTTGCAATAATCGTAGTAGCCGGAGCCTTCCTTCTGATTAAAGGTCCAATGATCGGAGCACCAGTGCCATTCTCGACATTCAAGTCCACATTCCAAAGCGCACCGCGCGTGGGCATAGTGGCCACCTTCTCGAACCAGAGCCAGTATGAGAACGAGAGCCCGTGCTTTACCTCACTGATACAAGTGGTGGCACGCACTAGGAAGGCCTCAACCATAGACTTCTTCATAGTGAACCAGGCAAATGCAACATGCACTTACTCAAGCACCGGCCTTGGCGGAGCGATATCCCTAAATACTTCAAGCTCTGCGCGTTGCATCGGCATAGCAAAATCAGAGCCTACGCTGTTCCTAAATTACAGCGCATCAAACAGCACGATGATCACAGCATCGAGCATGTTCATCTACGGAAACAGCAGGTATATGGCAAGCTGCCCTATTGAAGTTGAGATGAACTGACCGGGCCAGCCTCTTCGTGCGCACTTGCAAATACCGAAGAATTTGAGTCTGATATTGATAATACTGACTTAAGGTCCCTGTTTATCTCAAGCACTCTCTTTAGCGTCACATTATAGTTGCTCTCTCCCTTGCTGAATTCATCAAGCCTTATGAAGTACCATCCCTTATAATCAACCTTCCATGCCACGAATGTATGTCCGTCGGTGTTCTTCTCCCATTCGACAAGCTTGAGGAACTGGTCCGGCTCCAAAGAGAGGCTTCCTCTTGACCAGGCCTTGCACTCTATGGAGAAGCAGGCGCCTTTCTTCATCGCTATTATATCCGGGCCCAGCGCATTGACCCCTGAGCCTGCGGCGCGCACTACCGAGTATCCAAGCTCATAGAACTTATTTAGCAGTTCGCGCTCGCTTCTTGCACCCTTAACATACCTGCGCAACTAAACACCCGTCCCGTCAAGGATATTATGCACCTAAACATTTATTAATCAGGAAAAGCGTCATATGGTCGGTATTCATGTTCAAGAACAGGAAAACAATGGAGAACCTGCCAAGGATAACCCAAGCCCTATTGGATATAGCTAGGATAAAGCCGGATGAAGAGCCTAAGCTTAAGGAAACAAGGTTAGTGGCTTATGGTGGAAATGTCTCTCCTGGCGGCAGGAGTGCAAGTTTCGAAATCAAAAACGGTGTCCCTGTAAATAACTCATATGTAAAACAGTATTCAGACATGGAGCAACTCAAAGCGCTGCAGAATCAGCCGGACGGATACATAATGTCGCGTTCAGAGATGTATGAGCACATATGGGATGATTTGCTGACTAGCACTGGGGCATTGCTCAGGATCAATGATTATAAAAACAAGATACCAGAAGGCAGGGAGCTGCGAAGATACGGAAGGAAGGTAAAGGGGTTCCTCAAAGCCGCAGTATCCTTTGCAACAGATGTGGCCGGGGAGAAGCACTATTACGGCCTGATAAAGGGCACCGGAAGGTTCCCGGATCCAAAGGACCACAGCGCAAAGGCGATTATTGAACGCCTTCATGCAGAGGACATTTATCTTCCCCACATAGTACGCGCAGACACCCGCACTGCGCAGGAGATGCGCCAACACGTCTTGGACCATGCCGAAAGCTATTCGGTGCTGCTGCCATATGCGCACGGCAGGACCAAGCGCCTGATAAAGGAAGCGCTGCGCAATGCCGACGCATAAAAGTGCCCGTTCCAGGTGCATATAGGAGCAAAAAGCGTCAAAAATCAAACTCCATAATAAGAGTTATTAACCTTATTATCTAATATAATATTAGAAATAAGTAATGGCAAACGGTGCAGGAAATGGTATATCATACTAATCAAAGTATCAACGTCGGAGCACATGGTCACGGCCGTGCTTTGGTCTAATCCAATAGGATTGCCCAAGTTAAGCGGATCAACAGATGGACAGTATGCAGATATCATTTTTGGCAGAGCGCATGCCAGGACCTGTTTCTAAAATAAAAACAAAAAACAAACAAAATGGAGATAGTATGGCAAAGACTTATCTTGAAATAGTAAAGTACATGGTTGAGGCAAAGTTCAACATAGACGGAGTGGTAGACAAGCCGGACATAATCGGCGCTGTCTTTGGACAGACGGAAGGCCTGCTTGGAAACGAGCTTGACTTAAGGGAGCTGCAGAAGAACGGAAAGATCGGAAGGATAGAGATAGACGTCCAGCAGAGCTCCAACAAGACCTTCGGAAGACTGCATCTTCCCGCATCTCTAGACAGGATAGAGACATGCATACTCGCAGCCGCAGTGGAATCTGTGGACAGGGTAGGGCCTTACGAGGCGCAGTTCTCCGTAGAGAAGGTGGAGGATACAAGATCCGACAAGAGGAGGAAGATACTTACAAGGGCAAAGGAGCTTCTCAAGAAGCTTCTTGACACAGAGATCCCGGACAGCAAGGAGATCTCGGAGATGGTCCAGGCCGATGTCAAGGCAAGCGACATAACCGAATTCGGTCCTGAGAAGCTTGCGGCAGGGCCAGGAGTGGCAACCTCTGAAGAAGTAATAATCGTTGAGGGAAGGGCCGACGTGCTCAACCTGCTTAGGAACGACATAAACAATGCCATAGCGGTAGGAGGCGCAGCAGCCAACATACCAAAGTCGATAGTTGACCTCATAAGCCAAAAGGACGCAACGCTCTTCCTGGATGGAGATCGCGGAGGCGACATGATCGCAAGATCAATACTCAATGTGGCAGAGGTGGACTTCATAGCCAAGGCCCCTGACGGCAAGGAGGTTGAGGATCTCACAAGAAAGGAGATAATAAAGGCGCTTAGGACGCGCGTTCCTGTCGACCAGTACAAGGGTCTTGGAACAAGCGGAGGAGGCCCTAACGCAGGCAGGTTCCAGGATAAGGGGCCTGCAAGGAGCAGCCCATCCTCAAGCTATAGGGCCACTGCAACTCCGGCACAGGCGCAGACCCAGAGCGCAAGAGCTGAGCAGAGGCCTTCGCCTAGGGTAACAGAGCCTCAGCCTGCAAGGCCATCAGGATCGCTTGCATCCCAGCTTGCGGCAGACGAGCCAGAATCACAAAAGAGCCTTGATACTGTAAGCTACGAGCCGGCATCGAAGCTTGGAAAGGAGGAGAAGACTTCTGATCCGGTGCTCCAGGCGCAGGTTCTCGCCCAGCTCTCAAGCAGCCTTGACGAGCTATCAGGCACTCTTAGAAGCAGGCTTTACGATTCCGCAGGCAATGTCATAAAGGAGATGCCAATAAGGGAACTCCTCTCCGAGATGGACTACTCAAACGGAGTTTATGCGGTTGTGCTTGACGGAGTGATAACCCAAAGGCTAGTCGAGCTTGCGCTTCAGAAGAACATAAAAGCGGTGTATGGAATCAAGGCAAACCCCCTGACAAGGAAGTTCCATGACATACTCCTTTACACAAAGGAGCAGGGCAAGATCGCCTAATGGATTGGTGGTAGATGGATGGCATTCTCGGAAGAGTTCGAGGTTGCAAAGCATGTCATCTCGTGCCTCAATTCTACTCCAATAGCCGTACTCTCGACAATGAGCAAGGACGGCGTATGGGGCACGCCGGTGTACTTCACCCACGATGACAAATTCAACTTCTACATGCTCTCCTCATCAAGGAGCAGGCATGTGCGGGACATAAAGTCTAACAAGAAGGTATCTCTAGTCATAGTTATGCCCCTTGAAGCATCAGGCGGGCTGCAGGTTGGCATACAGCTTGCCGGAGATGCCAGCCTTGTGCCGGACAAGGAGATAGGCAACCTCTATTCGGCAAGGACAAAGAAGATAGTAGGGGATAATATAGATTATTTCGATCCGAGCGGCGCCCAGATGATAAAGAACGAGGGAGGTGTCTTCATAAAAATAGAGCCAAAGATCGTAATGTATCTCGACAGGAGGTATCATGGGCCAGATAGCAAGAAGGTCGCGATAAAGACCCTAGTCCGCCTAAACAAGTTCATAATCTAAGAAAAAGCCGCTTTGAGTTAGAGTTTCCTCCCCTTTATCTCGTCATTGAGCTGCGATACAAGTTCATCAAGCGACATTCCGTTCTTCTGGGATCCATCGCGCATCCTTATCGAGACCGTTTTCGCTTCAGCCTCATTCTTTCCAAGTATTACTGTGTAAGGGATCTCCTTGAGCTTCGCATCCCTTATCTTGTACTGCAATGTTCTTCCGGATATGTCTACTGCAGCTCTGAACCCGCCCTCCTTGAGCCTCTTGTATACCTCCTCTGCATAACCGCTGACCTGTTCTGATATGGATAGCACAATAACCTGCGTCGGCGCAATCCACACTGGGAACTTGCCCTTGAAGTGCTCCACAAGTATCGCAGTGAATCTCTCCAGCGAGCCAAGCACTGCGCGGTGTATCATTACTGGGGTGTGCTGCTTGCCATCTTCTCCAGTGTACTCCAAGCCAAACTTGAGCGGCTGCTGATAGTCTATTTGAAGCGTAGCGCACTGCCATGCCCTGTTCATTGAATCATAAACATCAAAGTCTATCTTAGGCCCGTAGAACGCCCCTTCCTTCTCCTTTATCTCATACGTCATGCCTGTCTTCTCAAGTGCGGACTTAAGGTGGCCAGTTGCCCTCTCCCATAATGCGTCATCGCCCATGTGGTCGTCTGGCATCGTGGACAGCTTCGCAACGAATCGCATTCCAAATGCCGAATAGGTCTCCTTTACGAACTGCAGGCATTTCTCCACCTCCTCCTCCAGCTGCTCTTCCGCAAGGAAGATGTGGCCGTCGTCCTGGGTCAGTTCCATCACCCTGAATAAGCCCGTGAGCGCGCCGCTTACCTCCTTCCTATAAAGCCTGTCAAAAGTTGCCGTGCGAAATGGCAGCTCCCTATAACTCCATTTCTTCGACTTGAATATGAGTATTGTGGAGGGGCAGTTCATTGGCTTGAGGCCCAAATGCCCCATGTCGTTCTCGAACATGAACATGTTATCCTTGTAGTGGTCATAGTGTCCGCTAACATGCCATAATGCGACGTTAGATATCGCCGGAGTGCTAGTCTCCTCAAAACCATACTTGCCCTCAAGCTCCCGCATGAAGTCAACAAGCTTCCTGTAGACTATGCTTCCGTTAGGGTGCCAATAGACCATTGACGGGGACACCTCCTGGAAGCTAAAAAGATCAAGTTTCTCTCCGATGCTCCTGTGGTCTGCATCAGGTAGCCCTGACCAGTCGCTCTTTCGCACTATTGCGGTGTTTACCTCAACAGGCTTTACCTTCTTGTATACCTTCTGCGGTTCGTCTGCGCTGTAGCTTCTCGACTGCTCTGCAAGAGGGTGCCCTTTCACATCGACGCTCATCTTCTTGGTCCATCCAAAAGGTGCTCTTTTAACATCATAATCCTTAGAGATGCTCTTGCACAAGTGGCTAAGCACCTTCATTGCTTCATTTGGCGCCTCAAGGTTGTTGCTTAGATGTGCGAATGGATATACAAGTACGGTGCTCCTTGCGAGCTTCTTCATGAATTCGTCTGTTTCCTTTGCGGCGTGCTCTGCAGTAAGGAGAGTATCCCCCTTCTCCACGCTAACAAATATGACGAGCACGTTGTCCAGGGAGACCTTCTCCTTCCTTGCATCCTCATAGATGCTTGCCTCCGGGGCTATTGGCTCATATGTTATGTTGTTAACATCCATCTGCAGTATCTTCAACCTAGCACCAATTACAACGATAATACCCAAACAGCCTATTTATACTTTATGTAACAATTATTAGTGAGCGTATGTAGTATTTCCAGATGACCGTTGGCATATTACATCTCCAGGAGGCAGCGCCATTGCGTATCCTATATCTGGTATTTTACTAACGTTTATATTATTTCCACAATAAGTTGGGTAAGCACCGACGTCCTTAAACAAAATTATCGGATAGTGTGAAGTCTGATAATTATTGAAGCAGACGCTAGCATACCCTTTGATATTAATACTGAACAGATTTGATTCATAAGCGGTAATATTATAATAATTGAGGAATGGCCAGGCATTCGATACCACCGAACATCCTTTTAACATCGTACTACTGAAATTTTTAACCGCATTAATCACTGTGATGTTTCTAGTTCCAATTTCTTGTTGGTAAAACCAATATTTGTAATAATTCTGATTTGTGTGCATATATAA
>DAIDLJ010000031.1 GCA_027449585.1 Microcaldota archaeon
TATAGGTATTGGAAGGCTATCGGTATTCGCCATAATTGGATCTGGCCTTCCTAAGGACATGGTACATTATCATGTTCGTGAGGTAGAAGAGGAAGTAGCCAAAGACGCCCCATGCTGCGACCCTTCTTACGCTTGTGTGGACCGCAGCCCTATTCGAGTAGGCGACGGCACCGCAGCGCTTTATCCTGCCCGATAGGTCCCAGTCCTCATACGTGAGCAGCTTCTCATCAAATCCGCCACCAGTATGGAGAGCTTCACAAATGCCACCGAGACTATGGAGTAGCCCAGGCGTATTCGCTTCTTGGTCCTCTCCAGGGGATAGACCGGGCCGGTGGCAGATGCCACGGATTTGTCCAGGAAGATCTCATGATAGATTCTTAGAAGGTCCCTTGAGGGTCTTGTATCCGCATCCAAAAAGAGCAGTATTGAGCCTTTTGCGGCCGCTGCGCCCCTGTTTCGCGCCACGCTCACGCCCTTCTCCCTGCAGACGATGACCTTTGCCGACTTGCGCGCGATGCTGGCAGTCCTGTCCCTGCTGCCACCGTCCACCACTATGGTCTCGAAGTCCCGAAATGTCTGCGACTTGAGTCCGGAAAGGGGATTGCCTATGTACTTCTGCTCGTTAAGTGCAGGTATTATTACGCTTATTTCGGGCATTTTTGAACAATAATATCTGACTTACAATCTAAAATACCTTCATCTTCACCTGCCGTAAGGATTTATATATTAGAATGTATACAATTTACATATATTGTATACAAAGGCAATGCCCATGAAAACGGAGGTCTTATCTGTACGGGTGAGGAAGGATTTGAAGGCGCAGGCGGATAGCCTGGGGATAGATGTTAGGAGGACCTTGGAGGAAGTTTTGGAGGAGATGGTCGCAGCCAAAAAGCAAAAGTCAGGCAATGTTGCGAAGGAGCTGCATAGATTGATGAACGTCACTGAGCGGGAGTGGTTAAATGGAGTCAGATCCAGTAGGAAAGAAAGGTAGGTACCTGATTGATACTTCTGCGTTGTATCCGATGCTACTTCAAGGCATTGCTTTGGATCCGAATAAGTTTGTCATAAGCAGGCTCACGGAGCATGAGATCGGCAACGTGCTTTGGAAGGAGAATAAGCAAGGGAAAATAAGAAATCCGCAGAGAGTGGCGCTATTGTTCTTCGAAGCAATACGCGGCTTGGAGCAGGTGGGTATAAAGTCCATGGCTGGCGTTCTGGCTCTTGCGATCGATAGGAATCTGACTTTTTATGACGCTTCGTATTGCTTTATGGCAGAAACGGAGCATTTCATTCTGATTACTCAAGATGAGAGGTTAAGAAAGAAGACAAAAAATGCGATCAGTATAAGCGATATAATATGATGTCTTTAGGGATTTCAAGAAACAGCATCAACCATTAAGCTATCTTATTGGCTCGTAGTGCTCCTTTGACTTGTGGAAGAGGTTGTATCTTAGCACGTTTCCGGCATTGAAGAGTATATACCTTGGTATGCCCCACTTGACTATCCTTCTCGTGCTTGTTGCAACAGATGCATCGTTCATGTACCGCACGTCTCCCAGCCCCTTGAGCCTGTGGGCAAGGTCGAGGTCTTCGTAGGTGTATAACGACTCGTCGAATCCTCCGCACCTCTTGAATGCCGACTTTCTTACTATGAAGTTGGATCCGCTTATTGCAGGCTTTCCTCCTATGAAGGTTATCTTTGCGAGTATCACCGATGCGAAGAAGTATCCAAACCTTATGAATGCGGTCGTCTTCTCAAGCGGAGTTAGCGGCCCAGAGGCTGCAACGACCTTCTTGTCCTTGAATAGCTCCAGATATCCCTTAAGCAGGTCTCTTGATGCCATCGTATCGGCATTTGTGAACAGTATAAGATCCCCTTTTGCCTGCTTTGCGCCGGTATTTCTTGCTGCTCCGATGTTCTTCTTTGGCTCTATGATTATCTTTGCACCGTTCCTGCGCGATATCTCGCGGGTTGAATCCGTGCTGTTTCCATCAACGACTATGACCTCAAAATCCTTGAATGTCTGCGACTTGAGCCCCTTGAAGACAGATTTTATGTACTTCTGCTCGTTGAATGCTGGAATCACTACGCTTATTTTTGGTGCCATCAAATCAGCTTCTTATCCTCCTTTGCTTAATCTCCTTGAATGTATACCTTAATATCTTCCTTATATTGTTAAAGGTGTAGAGTCCTGCGATGTCCTTCTCTGTCACCCACATGAACTTTGTTGATTCTCCTTTTGCCAGCCTTCCCCGCTTTCCCTTTGCGATTCCAAGATACACGAAGTCAAAGTGCATATGCCTTCCAGTCTTGTAAGGAACATCCTCGTAGAGGACCATCTCTGGCATCGGCATCTCCACTGCTTCCTTGTTCTTCTTTAGGCCAAGAGGCTTTGCTCCGATGATCGATACGTTGTATCCGGTCTCCTCCTTTGTCTCTCTTAGCACCGCTTCATACGGAGTCTCATTCTCCTCCACGTGTCCGCCAGGATACATCCACTTCTGGAGCTTGTTGTGGAATAGAAGCAGTATTTTCCCATCCTTTATGACTATGCAGCTAGTAACTATGCACTTCTTTACCATAAGATCACTTTAGGCGTAGGCCTCTAGGACCTCCGCAGCTCCCCTGAGGAGTATGTATGCCACCAGCACAGTTATGAGAACGTAGCCTATCCATGCAGGATATCCCCAGATGTACATCAGTGCAAGGTATGAAAATGTAAGGAACTTGACAACGTTTATCCCTCCGCGCCACAGGTTCGATGAATAGACTACTCTTGCGAACTTCGTCTTCATCTTGGCGGAGGTGCCCTTCGATGCCATGAAGGCATCAACGAACGAGTGCCTTATTATAATAATGAATAATACGAAGAGCGGAACAATATTCACGTATGTGTAGACCACCCAGAGTATGTACTCGACTGCGCGATCCCCGGCTACATCTATTCTTTGGCCGAACTTTGAGGTCTTTGAGAGGCTCTCTTTTGCCTTCTTGACCTCCTTCTTTGCCCTCTCGTTTCCGGCAAGCGCGCTTATGTACTGCCCGAAACCGATTTTGCCCCTGCTTACCTCATTTACCGCAAAGAAGCCATCAAGAGCATCCATTGCCATTGCAGCGGCTATGATCAGTATTATTACAACAGGGTTGTAATGAGCGATTATAAGGTATGCAACGAGCACTATCAGAAGTACCCGCAATAGGGTCGTAGCATCTGCTGTTCTCATAAGAATCTCTGTACTTAGAGCTTTACAGCAAAAGCATTTAATGATTTCTAAGACCTGTTAGGGCGCTACTTTTAAGTACGTTATGTCGCGCGTCCACTATTAGATAATATTGTAATAAGGTATATATTTATATACTTAAGTATAATATAAGGCATGTTTATGCTTTCTTATAAATTTCGCATTTATCCAAATAAAGAGACAAGAGATACACTCGACGGTCAATTGAAACTCTGCGCTTTCGTTTACAACAAATTACTCGAAGAAATAAATTCTGCTACGTCAAAAAACCTTGAAATAACTCAAAAGGACACGCAAAAGTTACTAATAAAACTGAAGAAAGAGAATCCGGAATTAGACAATGTATACTCAAAAGCGTTGCAGATGGTGAACAACATGTTATGGTATAATATAAGAAGCATCAACAGCATTAAAAAGAGAGGAAAAAGGTTTGGGAGACTTAGGTTTAAGGCAGAAAATGGCATAAAAATAATAAACTATAATCAGTCTGGCTTCCGTATCAATTTAAAAAGTAAGAAAATCGACTTCTCAAAGATAGGCACAGTAAACGTAAAACTTCATAGGAATGTGGAGGGAAAGGTAAAGGGAATAATTATAAAGAAAGAGGATTGGAACTGGTTTGTAATATTGCAAACTGATTCTGAGGTGCATCTACTTCCAAAGACAGGCAGAAACATAGGAATTGACATGGGGATAAAACATATAGTTGTAGACAGCGAAGGCAACATGATTGAAAATCCACATTTTGTGGAAAGGAATATAGAAAGGATAAAGATGATACATAGAAACCTTTCAAGGAAAAATAGGAATTCGAAGAATTATCAGAAGGAAAAACAGAAGTTGCAAAAGCAATATATCAAAACAAACAACAGGAGAAGGGACTTTCTTCATAAATTGTCAAGGCATTATGTGAACAACTTTGATATAATAGCAATAGAGAACTTAGATAGTAGGAAGTTGATTGAGAAAGGCAGTAATAGAACGCTTCATAGAAATATTTCGGATTCTGCATGGAGAATGTACAGAAACATGCTTTCCTACAAGGCCGAACGAGCTGGTAGGCAACTTGTTATTGTAGACCCCAAAGATACATCACAAACATGCAGTAGGTGCGGTAGTGTTAATGGAAAGGAAGATAGATTGCATCTACAGAATAGGACATATTACTGCAAAAACTGTGGATTTGAAGCAGATAGAGACTATAATGCTGCAGTAAATATATTGAGATCGGGGCAGGGACTGCCCAAAGCGCCTTTGGAGACGGTACCTCTACTCAGAATAATACCATATGAGTATATAAATTCTGGGAAAGCACTATCAATGAACAAGGAAACCAATGTCTTTAGACATAGGTAGTTCATTAGTTGTTTTTGATATTATAGTCCTTGGCCCGTTACGAGGAATTACATGTTCGACCTTAACAAAAATGAGGAGGAGATTCTCAAGTATTGGAATGACAACCGGATACTTGATAAGGTTAGGGAGAAGAACAGGGGAAAGAAGCCCTACTACTTCCTTGACGGCCCCCCATATGTGACAGGACAGCTCGGAGCGCACCACGTGTGGGTCGAGACGATAAAGGACCTCATAGTAAGGTACAAGAGATACCGCGGATTTGATGTTCATGACAGGGCGGGATTCGACGTCCACGGACTGCCCATCGAAGTTAAGGTCGAGAAGAAGCTTGGAATAACCTCGAAGGCGGACATTGAAAGCAAGATGGGAATAGATGCCTTCATAAACGCATGCAGGGAGTTTGCAAAGGAGCAGTCGGTAGGAATGATATCGGATTACATAAGGTTCGGCTCGTCCCTTGACTTCGAGCACGCATACCTTCCTTTTGAGCACTACTACATCAACGCAGGCTGGCGCATCTTCAAAAAGATGTACGATAACGGACTTGTATACAAGGACCTGCAGGGGCTCGCTTATTGCCCTAAAGATGAGACCGTGCTCTCGGCGCAGGGACCTGAAGTCGAGTACGCGGATGCGACGGACCCTTCGATATTCGTTGCATTCAGGATCGTTGATCCTGCAAAGCTGCAGCTAAAGGACAACACCTATCTTGTGATATGGACAACGACCCCATGGACGCTTCCTTCAAACCTTGCGATTGCGGCAAATCCAGAGCAGATGTACGTCTCGATAAATGCGGGGGAGAAGAACTATGTGGTTGCAAAGGAGAGGCTTGACTCTTTCACTGCGGCGGCAGGATTAAACGCAACGGTCACTGGAGAGTTCTACGGGCGCGAGCTTAAGGGAGTAAAGTACGTAAGCCCGCTTGAAGAGGAGGTGCCTAGGCAAAAGGAGCTAAGAAAGTACCACAAGGTGCTGCTCAGCGAGACATTCGTGACCATAACTGAAGGAACTGGACTGCTGCACGTTGCGCCTGGACACGGACCGGAGGACTTCAAGCTAGGCAAGGAGAATGGGATGCCGATAATGTCGCCGATAGACGATCATGCAAGATACACCCAGGAAGCAGGGAAGTTTGCAGGACTAAAGGTTCCGGCCGAGGCGAACAAGGCGGTCCTTGAGACGCTCAAGGCAGATGGAAGCCTGCTGCACCAAGGGAGCGTAACGCACAGCTATCCACATTGCTGGAGATGCGAGAGCAAGCTCATATACAGGGCTACGGAGCAGTGGTTCGTAAACATTCAGAAGATAAAGAAGAGAATGCTCAAGCAGAACCAGAAGATAAAGTGGCACCCAGAAGCTGCACGTGAGTGGTTCGCTGAGGCCACCGAGAATTCCCCGGACTGGACGCTATCAAGGCAGAGGTACTGGGGATCGACCATTCCAATATGGATTTGCGGATCCTGCAAGGCAGTGGAGGTCATGGGATCGTCTAAGGAGCTTGAGGATAGGGCAGGTCTGCATGAGCCGCTCACAGATCTCCATAGGTCATCGGTTGACAAGGTAACATTCAAGTGCGCAAAGTGCGGCGGGGTGATGAAGAGGATACCGGACATATTCGACGTCTGGTATGATGCAGGAATATCGCATACGGCAAGCCTTCACGGGGACGAGTTCAAGAGATTATATCCTGTTGACTGGATAACCGAGAGCAGGGACCAGATAAGAGGATGGTTTGCGGTGCTTCTTAGGACAAGCGTTGCGATATACGGAAATACCTCATTCAAGAGGGTGAACATCGGCGGCATGATAAAAGACGAGCTTGGCCAGGAGATGCACAGGCACCTTGGCAATGCGGTCTCAGCAAAGGATCTTCTAAGCCTGGTATCGGCGGACGGATTTAGGTTCTGGTGCTCAAGGCATCCGAGGTGGCTTGAGCTCAAGCTAAAGAAGCAGGAGCTTGTCGAGGCAAACAGCAACATAATAACATTCTATAACATCTCGGAGCTGGTGGGCGAGTTCAATGCGCTTGCAAGGATCGAAGGCAAGACGCCCAAAAAGCCAAATCCCGCAAAGCTCGAGACTGAGGAGAGATGGATACTCTCAAGATACAGCACCTTCATAGACAGCGCAACCAAGCACCTCGACAACTACTTCATAGACGATGCGGTAAAGGAACTGCGGGACTTCGTTCTTGAGGACTTTAGCAGGTTCTATCTTAGGATCGCAAAGAAGAAGGTCTCAACAGGCAGCAAAAAGCAGGTAAGGACGATAGCAAATCTTGTCAATTACATATTCAGGAACATCCTTGTTGTATCATCGGTGGTAATGCCGTTCTCCGCGGAGAAGATGTATCGCAGTATAGGCGGGGAGGAGAGCATATTCATGGAGAAGTGGCCAAAGGCCAGCACAAAGGCAATGGACAGGCAGCTTGAGATGGAGTTCGAGATAGCAAGGGAGGCGATGACTGCGATACTCAACAGCAGGGAGAAGTCAGGAACCAAGCTTCGATGGCCCATCGCAAACGCGACTGCCGAAGTGAGCAGCGACGAGGCGTATAACGCGCTTGAGAAGCTCTCGTACCTCATAGAGAATTACACCAACGTAAAGCACCTAAATGTAAAGAAGTCGCAGGCCTCGGCATTCGAGGTCAGGCCCATCTTCCAAAAGCTCGGCCCAACGTTCAAGGAGAACGCATCGGCGGTTGCCGAGGCGCTCAAGAAGGCCGACGCGCAGGAGATGAGCGCTGCGATAGGAAAGCATGGAAGCTACCAGCTGCGCACTGACAAGGGAACTTTCGATGTGACGCAGGAGCATTTTGTCGTCATAGAGAAGCTTGAGAAGGACAATGCAATAAAGTTCAAGTACGGAGTAGCGTACGCTGACAGGGAGGTAAGCAAGGAGCTAAAGGAGGAGGCGCTGCTTAGGGAGTTTGAGAGGCGGGTGCAGATTGCAAGGAAGGAGATGGGGCTAAAGAAGGGAGAGAAGGTGGACATAGAATATATGGTCTCTGAGGAGCTCCATGAAGCGATATCAAACAGCATCAAGCAGGTGAAGGCAGACCTGGGCGCACACAAGTTATCTAGGACGAATGCGGTAAGCACCAGTTTTGTAAAGGAGTTTGATGTCGAAGGGGAGAAGATAACCGTCGGCATAAACAGGAAGTGAGCCGGTGCGCCAATGGAGCTAATCATAATATACGGCCCTCCGGGCGTAGGCAAGCTTGCGGTTGCAAAGGAGCTCTCGAAAATGACCGGATACAGAGTCTTCCACAACCATCTGACAATAGAAGTGGCAAGTGCAATATGGGACTTTGACGACCCCAATTATCTTCGTTTTAGGGACAGATATAGAAAGATGATGATAAGCGATGCTGAAAGGACAGGAGTCAAGGGCATGATATTCACGTACGCCTACGGAAATACTGCATACGAGGATGCGTTCCTTAAGGACATAGTAAGGATAGTCAAAAGGGGAGGCGGCAGGAGCTTTTTCGTGCAGCTCTATTGCGACATAAAGAAGCTACGGGGGAGAGTGCTACATCCTTCAAGAAAGAAGTACCAGAAGATAAGCACCGTGAAGGAGCTTCATGCTGAGATCAGGAAGAGAAGGGTTTTTGCAAAGGTGGGCTTTGCGGAATCAATGAGCATCGATAACACAAGAATAAGCCCAAAATCTGCAGCGATGATGATAACCAGGCAGTACGGACTTAGGAAATAGTTAACTGCACATTATCGCCGAGCATGCAAAAGTTTATATATTAGTTAGTATATAATTATTATTAACTAATAAATAAAGTTGATTAAGATGCCTAAAACAATGACCATGCAGAGATCATCTCCGACATTAAATACTGTTATTATGGTGGAAAACGCCATAAAGAATGCGCCAGATTCGGTAGTGACCATACCTGAGATAAAGAGACGTCTGCCAAAGCAAGTCAATCATTATACACTTATGACCATACTGGAATATCTGGAAGCCAGCAACAAGATAGTTGTTACGCTTAAGGGAATAACTTGGGTCCATAATACAAATCAGAACCTAAAACGTGCAATAGAAAAAGGGATGGAATTATGAAAAATGTGAGAGTAGTATTCTCTCCAGAAGCAGAGGAAGCTTACAAGTATCTCAACGCAGAAGCACCGAAATCTAAGATTGAGAGAAGCATCCTGAATTCTATAAACAATAAGGTTGAGTTGATTAAGGTGAACGCACATTACGGTAGCCCTATAGCAAAGATCAGAATACCACAGGAATATGTGACCAAATATGGCATAAACAACCTTTTTCACGTTGAGTTGTCTAATTTCTGGCGCATGCTTTACACGCTTACAAATG
>DAIDLJ010000032.1:0-337 GCA_027449585.1 Microcaldota archaeon
ACGCCTGAGTGCAATAAACAAGGATTTAGTATCCTACGATAAAAATTCTATAATAAATAAATATTTGCTGGAAGGAAGAATTGGTGCGCCTGCTGGAGTCATATATTTCTTACCGGTGAGATATGACGGAGAACTGGAGGAAACCGAAAACCATCTTAAGAAGATATCAGACGGCGCCGTATTTAAATCGTATGCAATAACGGAGATATTAACAGGAGCGTTATGTTACAGAAGGTATGATGGGCCATCGTCTTTGACCTATTTTGATACTGTTGGATTGCCAGAAAAACAAAAATAGGATTAAACAATACATAAGTATTATTGAATTAGCTGCGCG
>DAIDLJ010000032.1:347-8155 GCA_027449585.1 Microcaldota archaeon
GCCATATTTAGTGCCTCATTGCAGCTAATATCTGGCTTAGATGGCTTTTTTCTACCTCGTCCCTATTGAAACAAGTAATTGCAAAATTTTCCATCCTAGATTCTCCGTTTTCTACTACGTTGATTGAATTTGGTAGTACTCCGGCGACTTCTCCACCAAGCATAGAAAATGAGGTAAGTATATGGTTGGATATGTTTGATTCTGCAAATACACTGTAGTATCCACTATGCATGTTTCCAGAAAAGACGCGATTCAATAACATAGCTGCCATAATGTAGGATATTTTGTTTTTCCTGTTATTTTCTTCGACAATAAAGTCAGTAAGTTCTGCGGTGTGCAACACTCGGCCTTCGCTTAGGATTATTGTTAAGTTTTCTATCACAGCCATCCCAACGACACTACCATCAGAACCATAAGCTAGTGCTATAGTGTTGTCCGTAGAGGTTGCGTTCCTTTTAGCTGCGATATCAGAATATTCAAAAGTTTGCATGAGTTCTGCTATTCGGTTTAGATCGGCTGGGGGTACGAAGGTATTTTTATTGTCGTATACTGCGTAAGTGAATTCGCCATTTGTTTCTAATGTGCTAAGAACTCTTTGGATTTCTGATGTTTGTCTTCCTTTAGATGCTTTTACATCAGCTGCCCTCCTAAGATCAGATAAAGCATCCTCTGTCATTTGCCGTGTTCCAACGTTATGGCCCAAATATACGATAAAGAAGCCCTCGCCTATAGGCATTTTTCCTTCTATTTGTGCCCCAGCATTTTCAATTGCTTCTTGAACCAGATGCAATGCATTTTCACTAACTATGGTTCTGAGCGATAATCTTGTCAAATTTTCCCTGAGCATATGTTCATTGCACACGGATACTACGCTTGCTATGAAATTTGCACCTTCCTGATTGGTTATTGGCACAAGATGTCTGTCTTCAGATGGCATGCTAACTGTAGCTCCCGTTTCGTATCCTATGGTGCCCCCCAATCTGCCAGAAGATCTGCGGCATATTTCATTTATTGGACCTTGGCTTGTAGCGTCCACCCTATCGGTAATTAATCTCCTAGCAACGGTTTCATGCCGACGATTAGCAGCTATTGCGTTCACAGATCACACCTATAGGCCACATTAGTATAAGTGGATAAATCATATATAAATCTTCTTCTTGACTCTACGAATATCGTAAATGGCAGAATAAAGACGTAAAAGTTAATCGTTGTTTTGATATATTATATGTTTTATTACGTATTTCGTAAATTATACTTTGTCAATTATATCTTTAAACAGCGCAACTTCCTGCTCAAGGCTTCTGTGGGACACCCATTCGTTTTCTGAATGTTCATTCCCTCCTTTAGGGCCTATGGTCAAGGTAGGCAGATGGAGAGTGTGAGCGAACACATTTTCATCAGCTACAGACATGCCATAACTGAGTGTGACACTCTTTCCAGCGTGTTTCTTTATGAGCGCCATTATTTTCCTTGCATATTGGCCTTTTTCATCAGTTATATAAGGCTCAAGATACGGCGTCTCTCTCTTTTTAATATAAACTTTGACCATTGTGCGGGAATTTAGAACTTTAGACCTTACAAGATTGCCAATATAGGCCTCCACTCTTTTTTTAGCATCAGAACTTGTATCGGGAGGGACCAAATGGATATCTAAATCCAAAGAGGCATGATCTGGAACTGCCAGACTTGTGGAACTGCTTTTTATTTCCCTTACGAAAAGACTCTCTTTTCCCAGTTTATTGTGTTGCTTTATTTGAATTTTATCCACGTTTATAGCTATCTTTGCGGCTTGGTCGAGCGCACTTAGCCCTCTGTTGGGCTCTGCGCCATGTGAAGAGATGCCCTCTACATCGATAGTTATGACGCATCTGCCACGCCTCCCTAGCGTCACAAACCCTAGACCTCCATCATTTTTATCAGTTACTCCGGCCTCTGCAGCTATTATTACGCCTACATCCTTAAACCATCTTTTACGGGTCTTTACGACTGCCCAGGCACCTTTTGATATGTTTTCTTCGTCTACACCAAAGAGTAATTTTATGTGCTTGTTTTTAACATTCTTTGTACTTTCTAGTATTGCTGCGCAGCCACCTTTCATATCGAAAGTGCCTAGACCGTAGAGTTTGTCTCCATTTTTTCTTAGTTTGAATGCACTGCCCTTCCACCGCCCATACATTGGCACAGTGTCCATGTGCCCATAAAATAATATTGACTTGCCGCTTTTTCCTTTTTCGGCAAGCAGGTTGAACCTGTCTTTCTCTACGTAATTTCTTTCTGTGGAGAATCCATTTTCTTTAAGCAGTTTTTCTATAAATACGCCGATAGACTTCTCTTTTGGAAAATGGGAATCTATACTTACAAGTTTCCTTAATGTGTCTTCAATAGCCATAGAATCACAACATCTTAGTAGGTTAAATCTTATTAGATCTCGCTTTTGAACATTAGATTACTTGAGAACCATACTTGTGGAAGTATCTGCTACGCCATTAATAGATCGTATTTGCTCTACAGTACTATTTACTTCGTCTATTGATCCGGACTCCATAAAACATATTATGTCAAAATTGCCAGATATCTCGTAAACCCGATCCACTCCGAGCCCCTTTATGGCGTCAGATACTGTTGATGTTGACACTGAACGAGAAGTAGCCACCATGACTATAGCCCTGACGTCATCTTTGGTCTCCACCGTGAACTTCTTTATCGTGCCGTTCCTGACCATCTTACCTATCCTTGCCCTTACCGCCCCCTCGGTCAGGCCCACCTCCCGACCTATCTCTATGAACGACTTCCTTCCGTCACTGCGAAGCTTGCTAAGTATTACTTGGTCGGTGTTGTCCATGATTTCTTAGCCGTATTAAGATATTTTAATCGTCTGGTGGTTACAATTATTTAGTAAGCGTTGTTATAATGGAACATTTTCATAATCCTTAAATAGTAGCTCAATATAACCTAGTTATAGGTGAAAAAAATGACTCCTAAAATGAAAGGAAAGGGAACAGGAACAGGAGAACCGACCTCACCTAGCAAAGTGCCTGAGCACCAGACAAAAGAATGGGAGCTTAGGGTAAGGCAAGATGCACTCATGCATGCCAAAAGAGACATGTCGCATGGCAGGAGAGCAGGATTGCCAAGCGCAAGGTAAGGCCGAGAAAAAGGATTTTTATCTAGCTAAAAGCTAGATAAAATCTTTTTTTATGATCATCTATAACAAAATTAGTCTCTTTTTCTTACAAGCGAATTTATGTCATTGCATTTTCGTATAAGTTCTTTCAATTGAGAAGGTAGCAGGGCTTGCGGTCCGTCGCTTAGCGCCTCTTCAGGCCTGTCATGGACCTCTATTATCAATCCCTTAGCTCCGCTGGCTACCGCGGCCATGCTCATTGGAAGTATGATATCCCGCCTGCCAGTAGCATGGCTTGGATCCACAATGACCGGAAATGGTGTCTTGGAATTAAGGACAGGTATTGCAGCCAGATCAAGCGTGTTTCTCGTCTCAGGCTCAAACGATCCCCCGAGAGGAAGTATGCCTCTCTCGCAGAGCATTATCTGCCTGTTCCCTGCCGCTATGATGTACTGCCCGTAGCTTAGGAATTCCTGTATCTGAGCCGAGTTGCCCCTCTTGAAAAGTATCGGCTTGTTCTGCCTGGCCACTGCCTCAAGAAGATCCTGGTTGTACATGTTCCTCATCCCGATCTGGAGTATGTCCACGTATGAGGCAACGAGCTCAGCATGGCCCTCGCTCCTTACCTCTGTGACGGTGGCCATGCCGAGCTCATTTCCGACCTTCTGCAGGTGTTTGAGACCCAATTCTCCAAGACCCTGGAAAGAGTGGACTGAGGTGCGCGGCTTGAAGGTGCCCCCTCTGAGCACCTGCGCACCTGCATCCTTTACCTGCTCGGCTATCCTTGCGAGCTGGTCGTAGCTCTCAACTGAGCACGGACCGGCGATGTAGGCCATCTCGCTCCCCCCGACCCTTACCCCATTGGCGTCTATTGAAATGTTATCTTCCTGAAGATACTCCTTGGTCATGAGCTTGTACGGCGCCTGTATGTGCCGCGCCGACTCGACGCCCCTCATTGCGCGTAGCCTGTCGAAGTCGACCCTGCTCTCGTCACCGATTATCCCTATGACAGTCTGGCCTTCGCCCTTTGACACATCGGCCCTCAGGCCAGCTGAACCTATCCGTGATATCACCGCTTTGATCTCGCTGGCTTTAGCTGTGGGCTTCATTATTATCATAAAACCGCTTGGTATAGGGCCTGTTGGTCTATTAAATGGTTGTTGATTTATTTTCAAAAATAAAGCAAAAACTATTTAAATTTTTGAATATAATTCAAATCATGAAGAATCTCAGGCCAGAACTCATCGAACTGCTCAAGAAAGGATACTGTACGCCAAGGCTTAGCCGACTTGCGGCGAAGACCGGATCTAAGGCTACAACAATACACTACAACATAAAACAGATGGAGGGGGATGGAATAGTGAAGTCCTACAAGGCCGTTTTTGACCATAGCAAGATAGAAGAGGGATTCTGCACTTTTGTGCTGATAAACCTTGACCGGAGGGAATACAAGACTCCGGAGGAGATAGGGAAGATGCTTGCGAAGTACCAGCAAGTTGAGAGCGTAGATATAATAACGGGGGGATGGGAGCTGATCGTCAAGGTGAGGACAAAGGACATAGAGGAATACTACGAATTCTCAAAGAAGGCGCTGCTCATACGTGGAATAGATAGGACGCAGACGCTAAGTTCGCTGCTCGAGATCAAATCGGAGTTCGTCGGCTAGATCAGTCGGAGAGGATGTCGTCTACTGCACGCTCCACCGATTGCTTTGAATTGAACTTTGGCTTCCAGCCAAGCGACTTGATCCTTGATATGTCAAGCTGCATGAGTTTTACGTCGCCCTTCCACCCGCGGCCGCCGCCGGCGTCCTTGAATATGTGTTTTGGGTGCAGACCCATCTTCTTTTCAAGTATTGCTGCAATCTCCCTTACAGAGATATTATCAGTGCTGCCTACGTTGAGCACGCTGTATCCGGCGCGAGACTTCCTTGCGGCAACAGTTATGGCGTCAATCGCATCTGATATGTAGATATAGCTCTTCTTCTGCGTTCCGTCGCCAAGGAGCTCGAGGATGTCGGGATTGTGGCTAAGCTTCTTCTTGAAGTCAACTATTACTCCGTGATCCGACCTCTTCCCTATTATGTTTGCCATGCGTAGGGATACCGTCTTAAGTCCGTACGCGCGGGCGTAAAACTCCAGCAGGCCTTCTCCGATAAGCTTGAAGTGCGCGTAGTTGGATATTGGAGCCACGGGATCTGACTCCTTTGATGGCATCCTCCTTGGGTCGCCGTAGACTGCGGAAGTCGATAAGAATATTACGAACTGGCAGTCTGCCTTCCTTGCCATCTCCATAACATTGAATGTGGCCTTTACATCCCTATCGAAATGCTCTTGCATATTTAGCATTGATTCCCGCACGTTCGGATTCGCGGCCAGGTGGAAGATGCCTGCCCCTTTTGGCATGCTTAAGCTTACTGGTCGCCTAAGGTCAAACTTTACGAATTTTGACTTGGAATTGACGTACTTTCCGGTTGACAGGTCATCGATGACTATTACATCTGATTTCTTTGATATTAAGTTATCTACCAAGTGGCTGCCGACGAATCCTGCGCCTCCGGTGACTATGTATTGCATGTTTTAAGATTGAATGGGAAGCTTAAAATAACGATTAGGGGACGGAGATGTTGGCGCGCATGTTTTTAATGGTTATATGAAATATAGTATCATGGTTACAGTTACGCTTAATGAGCGGCTGAGAAGACTTAAGATATGGCTATGGTCACTGCCGCTTTGGTTCTCTGCAAGGAGCAATACCCCAAAGTCATGGTTTGCTGGAGGATATAGCAGGATAAAGGTAGTTAGGTTTTCGCTGGTTGTGCTTGCCTTGCTTGACTTTTCTGCAGTCGCGCTTGGGAATCCTGTCTGGAACTATGCAAACTATCTAAGCCTCTGGTTCGGCCTGGTTGAGGCAGGATACATAATAATAGCCGTCGTTTACCTGCTCGGGCTGCGGATGTGGTATGGTCCGAATGTGGCTTTCCTTTTGCTTAGCGCATTCATAAACCTCTACCTCGGGGCAGGCAGCGACATAAATCCGCTTGGATCTTTGGGAAGCCACGGATTCAACTTCATACTCTCGCTTACGTGGATATACCTTGTGTTTGTAGGACTCATCATAATGCGCTACGACAAGGGATCGAAGATAAATGAATTGCTCGCACAGAGCTAAAACCTGCGGCAATAGGTAAGTTCTGCATGAGATGGATGGCGAGGGGGAGATTTGAACACCCGATCTCTAGATTTCTTAGCAGTCATCGCAGTAAATGCTCATCACTCATAAAAGCTTAGCATATGAGTCTAGCGCTCTAACCAGGCTGAGCTACCCCGCCATCATGATTTATTGATTTGAACTTGTTTTTAAAGTTAATGTAGGCCGTTTAAATATCAGGCCTAGCTAGAGTCTTCTAAGCGCCGCTTGGAGTTGCGGGTAGGATTAGTATGATCAAGACCAGTAATTGCACTACGCAGTCTGAACCTAGGACAATCGGAGTGGTGATGGGCAGGTTCCAGCCATTCCACCTAAGCCATCTATCAAGCCTTGAGAGGGATCTTGAAGGCGTGGATAAGCTTATAATCCTGGTTTCAGACCTGCCACGGCTTAATTACAGGCGCGCTCCGAAGTTTTTCTCGGCTAAGGAGAACCCGTTCAGCTATGGCGAGAGGAAGGAGATGATAGCAAGAGCGCTTGAAGAAGACGCCCGCATAAGCAGTGATAAGTTTTCAATACAGCCATTCACAAAGTATTTGCTTGGACTTCACAGAAAAGACAATGACCAAAATACCTATCTTGTCGCCAGCCATGAGAAATTATCCAAGTATCTCAAGACAGTGTTAAAGAGGAAAGGTAGGCGAGTAAAGACTTACAGCAGTGAACGCGAGGTCGGGATACATGCATCGGAAATCAGGTCGCTGCTAAGAGATGGAAGACCCTGGGAGCACCTTGTCCCTATGGCTACAGCAGAGGTCATACGCAGGAAAGCCGGGCGCCTGTCATAAATTGATTTGGTCCGACTTTTGCGACTTATGAATGAAGGTTTATAATTGAGTTTGGCTACTTATAGAGTTACCACATACCAATGGCCTTGGTAGTGTAACGGCTCGCATAGGAGACTGTGGATCTCTTGGACCGGGTTCGACTCCCGGCCGAGGCCCTTTAAGCTTATTTCAGGCGATCGGTTCCCTAAGCAACTCCGCAGGGAGGGGGTTAGCTGACACAAAAGTTTTGCGCTGGAGATTTTTTACCTCTGAAATTCTGGACAGAATGAATAGCTTTAATATGCTTTCTGGAGTTTGGGATGGAGGAATGGAACAGCGCTGATCGAGTTTGGTTTAAATACCTTATTACACTACAAGTAGTGTTGGGTATTGCTGGAGAGCACAACATGTTGTATATGGGCGATTTATATGGAAGAGAACAAGAATGAGGCTAAAGCAGTAGAGAAAAGTGAGACTTTGAAGACGGAGCAGGTAGTCCTGCCCCGCGAGACGCTTGACTTCTTTAAGGGAGATGAGATACGGGCTAGGGTGTTCTTTGAGAAATACGCCCTCAAGGATGAATCAGGAAAGCCGATTGAAAAGCTCCCTTCGGAGATGTGGGACAGGGTTGCCAGGGAGATAGCCGGAGTCGAGGCATCGGATGACAAGAAAAGGGAATGGACGGAAAAATTCAGATGGCTTCTTGG
>DAIDLJ010000033.1 GCA_027449585.1 Microcaldota archaeon
CACACGGCAACGCCGCCAAAGGCTATGGCATCCTTCTCATATACTGCTGCAAGTTTTTCGTTTGCGCGCAGCAAATTGGCTATATTCATTGCGCCCATGCCATCTTCGACCATGCTTGGTATTCTAGTCTTCACTGTCCGCACCCGATATATGTAATAATCTGCAATTTTCTGCTATTTAAGCCCTATTATTTTATTAAATCCAACATAAAACGTTGTTTTTTTGTCACGTGCTGCAGGATTATTTATTGAACATTGGATTTTGATAGCTGATAGGGAAGCGGTCAAAACTGAATAGTTATCTGGATTTTTATTTCAAATTCAGAAGCTTTAAATAAAGAAGACATCCATTAAATTCAATTGATTTAGCTTAAGTCAGTTTACACTTAAACAATACAAGGGATTAAAATGGCAGAACAATACGAAGACGAAGTACAAACTGAGGGCATGCCTGGAAACATAGTGCTGGTCGGAAAGAAGCCGCCCATGAACTATGTGCTTGCAGTGGTAACGCAATTCAACAACGGCGTAAATCGCGTAAAGATCAGGGCGAGGGGAAATTCCATATCAAGAGCCGTTGATGTAGCTGAGATATCGCGGCACAGATTTGTAACAGATGCAAAAGTCGACGAGATAAACATAGGCTCTGAGGAGATAGCAAACGAGGACGGCACAAAGTCCAAGGTCAGCTCGATAGAGATAACCCTGGCAAAGTAATCTATTGCTTTCCGGCTCCGGGAGAGATTCCCGGAGTCAACTCTTTTTATATGCGTTTACTATATCCGTAGAAGTAACCACTCCTACGCATATCATTGAGTACCTGTTTTCAACCACCGGCAACCTTCCCACACCATATTCTATCATGACTCCAGCGGCATCCTCGAGCCTTGCATCTGCCTCTATGAAAATGGGCCGGTCCATGATCTTGCCGACTTCGGCTCCATCGCCCAGTTTTTTCTCAAGGTTTGCCGAAGTGATTATGCCGCAGAGTCTCTCATCCTCCACTACAGGCATGAGATCGACTTTTGCTGCTTCCGCTAGCTTAAGCGCAGAGTCGGCCTTAGTTGTACTTGAAACTCCGACGAACTGCTTCTGCATGAAATCCTTTACGGCTACCATGCTCAACGATATATAATGGCTGCCAAGGTTTAAAATTTTATGCAGCGTGATAATATCCGGTGTTGTTCTGTCAAGCGCATATAGGACCCATTACATTGCACAGTTAAGCCCGGAGATGGACGGCATTGAGGTCACGCTAGGAGGATGGGTCCATGAGGTCAGGAATATAGGCAAGATAGTCTTCATACTCCTAAGGGACCACAGCGGCATAGTGCAGGTGATAGGAAAGGAGGGGATAACACCATCGGAAGTGATATCTTCAATGAACCTGCCCAAGGAGAGCGTTGTGATGATCAGGGGGAAGGTAAGAAAGAGCAAGGAGAGCAGGCTAGGATTTGAGATCGTACCCTCAGAGATAAAGAATCTTAATCCACTAGAGGCAGGCATACCTTTCGAGGTAACTGGAAAGGTTCCAGCGGACATAGACGTAAGGCTTGATAACAGATATATTGACCTTAGGAGACTTGAGACAACTTCAATATTCAACATACAGTCAACGATTCTCAACTCTTTCAGGAACACCATGCTAAAGGAGGGGCTTACGGAGATAAGGACCCCTGCTTTGGTGGAGGCTGCCACAGAAGGCGGCGCGGACCTCTTCCAGGTGGAATACTTCGAGAAGAAGGCATTTCTTGCGCAGTCGCCGCAGCTCTACAAGCAGCTCGCCGTGGTCGGAGGTATGGATCGTGTCTTCATGGTTGTTCCAGTCTTCAGGGCGGAAAAGCACAATACGGTGTTTCATCTCAACGAGATAACGCAGATGGACGCCGAGCTGGGGTTTGCGGACCACAACGACGCAATGAAACTGCTAAAGAAAGCGGTCAAGAATATAATAAACGACGTCTCGAAGAAGAACGGGGATGACCTTAAGCGCCTGAACGTAACATTAAGCAAACCGATAGTCAAGGAGATAACCTACAAGAAGGCGATATCACTTCTGAGCGCCAACGGTCATAAGATGGAATTTGGAGAGGATTTCAACAGGGAACAGGAGGATGCACTCTGCAGGCTCCTGGGAGATCTTGTTCTTGTAAAGGAGTACCCTAGGAGCGTAAGGGCGTTTTATAGCATGCCAAACGAAAAGGACGGACAGGTCTGCAACAGCTTCGACCTCCTCTTCAAGGGGCTCGAGGTATCTAGCGGCGCCCAGAGGATACACATTCCTGAAGTGCTTGTAAGGTCGATAACGGAGCGTGGACTGAATCCAAGTGACTTTGATTTCTACATAAATGCCTTCAAGAGGGGAGCTCCTCCGCATGCCGGATGGAGCCTTGGGCTTGAAAGGCTTACAATGAAGATGACCGGGATGCAGAACATACGGGAATGTTGCATGTTCCCAAGGGATCGCGTTAGGCTCAAGCCGTGATTATTTATGATCGATATAAAAGCAATCAGCACCGATCCTGGAGACGGAAATCAGATTATGATAGGTCAGGCAGGCTTCATAAAGACTGCAGAGGACTTATACGAAGCGCTAATGGGCGTATCGCCTGAGATAAAGTTCGGACTGGCATTCTCAGAGGCCAGCGGCCCATGCCTGATAAGGAGCGAGGGCAATGACGCCGAGCTGCGCAGCAGGGCAGAAAAAATATCATCGGACATAGCAGCAGGGCACAGCTTCGTAATAGTCTTCAGGAATGCATTTCCAATAAACGTGAACAATGCTGTCCAAAGCGTCCCAGAGGTTATAAGCATCTTCTGCTCCACTGCCAACTCAGTCCAGGTCCTTGTCGGGGCCACGGCGCAGGGTAGAGGGATACTTGGAGTGGTAGACGGCAGCTCTCCTAAGGGTGTGGAGGGTACAGAAGATAAGGCAAAGAGGAAGAAGTTCCTGCGGGACATTGGATATAAGCTCTAGCATCTTTTGTGCGATGATATTATGGAGTGCATAGCGGACCTTCATGTGCACTCGAAATACGCAATGGCTTGCAGCGATCAGCTTACGATTGGCAATATTGCGGAGTCTGCAAGGGAGAAGGGAATAGGCCTTGTCAGTACCGGGGATTTCACCCACCCAAGGCATATGTCAGAGATAAAAAAGACATTGGAAGAGCATGGGCCTGGAATTTATAAGATAAAGGGATCTTCTAAAAGTACGCAGTTTGTTATCGGAACAGAAGTATGCACAGTATTTGAGGACAGACTTGGCAGATCAAGGAGAATACACCATTGCATACTTGCGCCAAGTATAGAGGCCGCGGAGCAGGCCAACGAGCATCTGTCCAGGTTTGGAGACCTATCAAGCGATGGACGGCCGTTACTAAACAAGATAAGTCCAGCGCAGCTTGTTGAAGACCTGATTGGGATAGATCCCGAGATGTTCATCTTTCCTGCGCACTTGTGGACTCCGTGGTTCGGAGCTCTTGGCGAGCATTCGGGATTCAATTCCATAGAGGAAGCCTATGAGGATCAGGCGATGCACATATATGCGTACGAGACCGGCCTGAGCAGTGACCCTCCAATGAATTGGAGACTATCAAAGCTTGACAGATATACTCCAATCTCCGGAAGTGATGCGCACTCACTGCCAAAGATGGGAAGGGAGGCTGTAATATTTGACATAGAAGATAAGACTGGCTTTGCCGATATTACCGGGCGCATAAAGAAGAAGGAGATGAAATTGACTATAGAGTTCTATCCTGAGGAGGGCAAGTATCATTTCGACGGGCATAGGAACTGCTCAGTATCACTTTCCCCTGATAAGTCAAAGAAATTCGGCAACAGATGCCCAAAGTGCGGCAAGAAACTGACGATAGGCGTCATGCACCGAATCGACGATCTCGCAGACAGGGAGGCAGGATTCATTCCCAGCGGCGCAGTTCCCTATGTGCATGCAATCCCCCTGCAGGAGGTTATAGCGTACGTGACTGGAAAGGCCACATATTCGGCGCAGGTTAAGAACACCTATTCAAGGATCATTCAGAAGTTTGGGACCGAATTTGATGTACTCATGAAGGCAGACCCAGATAGCATAGCTGAGGTCGACAAGAAGTTGGCAGAAGGAATAAGGAGAATAAGGGAGGACAAGGCACACGTAATTCCAGGATATGACGGGGTATTTGGAATAATAGACATATTCAATGAGGTAAAGCAAGAAAAGTCGGAAGGCATGCAGAAGAGGATAACAGAATTCTAAAAAGGATTTTATACCTTTCATTCAATACTTTTAGCATGAATTATTATCGCACCATAGCACTCGTGCTACTTTTGCTCGGGCCTATCTCATTTGCATACACTGCCCATTTCACAGCGCCTGCGGTCCTCATCGGCCTTGACCGCGGAGAGATAACTAACATCTCTCTGGCAGTAACTCCAGGAAATGGAACAATAACCGTAAACAGCGGCAGCCCCAATGTCGGCAACGACACAATATCTTCAATACACACTGCTGTTTCATATGCGACGCAATATCTAAATTTCAGCGAGAAAAAGTATAATTTTGCCTTTCAGATAGGGAATAACAATTCAAACATCTCTGGGCCCAGCGGCGGATTTGCATTCACGCTCCTTACAATATCTGCCCTGGAGAAGAGGCCTCTCCTTGGCAATTTTACTGTTACCGGTACAATCTCTCCTGACGGCTCGGTAGGGCCTGTCGGAGGGGTTTTTGACAAAGCAGGCGCGGCAAATGCGGTAGACTCAGAGTTTATTCTGGTTCCTTCAGTTGACAGGTTCTCATCAGAGTATCTGCTTTACTACATGGCGCAGCAGGTATACAAAATACCTGTAATTGAGATAAGCAACGTCTCGCAGGGTCTCCCGTACGCATTTGGCGTAAAAGAGCCGCAAAACCTTTCGTTTAACATAACAAATGACTATCACGTAGGAACGATTCCAAATGCGAGCATCATATGCCCACTATGCAATGAAAGTGCATTCGGTCCTCTTACTGCATTCACATTCAATTTCACTCAAAACCAGATAGATCAGATAAACGGCACACTTTTCGGAAGTGCAAAAGTCCAGCTCGATTCTCAGCTACAACAGTATAGGCAGATCTCTTCCAAAGGTTATTACTACTCCGGCGCAGACTTTGCATTCATAGAGGATCCAACCGCATTCATGCTAAGATATGCAAACGTCTCAAAATCACAGGCAAGGCAGATAATTGCAAATATGTCTGCATACTGCAACGCGCTTAACTACACACCCAATATGACTTCACAGAACTACGAGTTCATAATCGGAGGTAAACTGCGGCTCTCATGGGCGCTAATGACACTTAAATCAGCGTCCTCTTTCCTGAATTCCTCGCAGACTAGCGACGAGATAATGCAAGCTCTGCAGGTTGCAGCACCTGCGCAGGCATGGTGCGCGGCGACAAGTGAGATGTACAACATCTCCGCAGGAATGGGAGGATACCCAGTTACGCAATCAAGCAATTTAAGAAGCCAGGCCCTTAGCGAGCTTGCCTATGCACAGAAAGTATATGGTAACCAGCTCTACGTTCAGGCCGCTAATTACAGCATCGCTAATAGTGACTATGCAACCGCACTTTATTCACTCACATATGCAAACGTGTTCTACAATTCAACCGTTCCGGCATACAATACTACAGCATCAACTGTCTCAATGGCCCTTTCAAGGGCAACTGGAATATGGCCAACGCAGTTTGCATTGCAGAGCGCATTCTATCTTAACGAGGCAAATGCAAGCAACAGCACGTCAGCGTATGCGCCAGACATATATTCAACCGCAAGGCTATCCCTTGCCCTAGGAAGCCTTAATTCAGAGATATATGCCGGATTGACTCCCTCCCATACATATATTGATACAGAAGAGGCGCAGATAAACGGTCTCTCCGCCCAGGTCCAGACACTTACCTACATGCTCATGCTTGTCATAATACTCCTCATGGTGGTATTTGCAATACTCATATTTCTTATCGTGAACAGGCCCAAGCAGTCTGAGACAGTGCAATCAATTCCACCAAAGCAGGCGCAGCAGGTGCCAAAGAAATCTATGCCAAAAAGGAGAAGGTCGCGTTAAACGTATATTACAGCCGAAAGTAGTATGCACAAAAGCGCCAGACCCATAGCCCCAAGGGATAAGTTCCTGGCATGGCCATACCAATTTCTATTAGCCAGCATGAACGGAATGCTTGATAGGACCAGCATAAGATCGGATATTATTATCAAAGAGACGTACAGTATGTTCCCAGCAAATGGTAGCACGTGTAAAAAGAGATAAACAGATATTGCAACCGCAGCCAGATAGAGCAGCAATCCTAGGTACGCTGAAGCCGTCTTACCTATCAGCATCGGCACGGTCATGGCTCCGCGCTTCTTATCCCCGTCAAAGTCCCTTATCGTGCCATATATCTCACGCCCTAGGCCACTTATGAATATGAGGAAGAATATCAATACCACGCTATCAAGGAGCCTGTAGGTCATAACATAGTTGCCAAAAACAAATGGTATCGCCATGGAGAAGGCGACATACGAATTGCCGATCAGCGGCACGTCCTTTAGCTTATAACTATACAGTATAGAAAGCACGCCAAATATTACTGCTATTATAAAGCAGTACGCGTTAAGCAGCAGGCCCCCGGCAATCCCTATCACCATGGAAACTGAGGCTACGACTAGGGCGTCAGATGGCCTAAGCTCCCCGGTTACCAGCGGCCTTTTCTTCTTGTTAGCCCTATCAACGTTGACGTCGAAATAATCGTTAATCGCAAAAGCGCTCATGCTTAGAAATATTGGAGTTATTATGCTCAATGCAGCAACCTGCGCACTTGGCAGGCCTCCAGCGAGAATCTCAGCACCTATCACGGCTATTATCAGGAGTATGCTGTGTTCAAACCGCGTTAGTCTAAATAGCGCACCGAACTTTCCCATGATAAGTTTTAAACTTACAAATATTAAATAAGGATGTATTGCTTACGTTCTTTTGGCATGTAGTAGGGTATTATCTGGCCTGCTTGGGAATTTTACATATCCATTAATCGAAACTACTAGATTAGTAGCGTCTATGGTCCAGGTGCGCCTATTTTGGTCCACGTACTCTGCATATGCATGTCCGACACCATTAGGCATAATGCCTGCATTAATCCTCATCTCACCATTTATGTATCCATTGCTCCTTAGTTTTTGCAATAAAGCAAGAACAGCTGCCGCATGGTTGCGACATACGCCCCCATTTTCTATAAAGTAGTCAAGTGGCAGTGTTAACAGCATCCCCTCCCGGTCATATATGCTATAATCGCGATCGTTATATGCGATGCTATTATGAATTAAATCTGCAACAGTTACTAGTAGTTTTTCCTCGGTGACGGGTTGCATTTTGGCTGCATTCTTTATTACATTGTCATAAATGCGCTTCACAAGTTCGCTGTTTATATCCACAACTGTAGAAAGCGTTTGAAATTTCTCCATCCCAGGCGAAAGTGGTGTTTCAACGTATAACTCCGGAACGCCTTCATACTTTTTTTGCGATAATACCCACCCCTGTTTGTCATATTCTAGCTCTCCCATGGCATAAGCAGCCGACTTCATATCGTGAGATATCCCATCTATTCTTGCTGCCTCATTGGCCGTCTTCCATGCCATACGATGTTCTTCGTTGAGTGAATACTCTTTAGCCTTTGACATTAG
>DAIDLJ010000034.1 GCA_027449585.1 Microcaldota archaeon
TCCCATCTTTCTCCTTTCCCACAACCACGCCTGATACGAAACCTGCCAGCAGAGGAGTAAATGGTGATATCCAGCCTACAGTAATCTGTGCGACAAGGCCTACAACGATGCTCTCCAAGGCCAATTTTATATCGTCCACAATGTTATTACGCATCGGAGAAATATAAACTTATCATTGGAATCGGCTTGGCTCGGATTGGCTCTTAAGCTAGAGCAAGGTATAAAAATGAGGGATGGAGCGCACTTGAATTACTCTGCAGAGTAGCTGCTAGGGAGCGCGTTGTCAATATTCATCGACCTTGCCACTGCCGTCCCTACAAGTACCACCACGATGTTTAGGACAAGCGCTATCATGCCTATGAAGACTGCGCCGAGGCCCGTGCTTATCAGTGTCGTAGTCCATGTTGCATAGTTGTTTGCAGCCAGCATCATATACATCCCGCTGACCACACCTACAAGAAGGCCCAGGAATAGGGCGCGCCTATTGAGGTTCTTTGTTATCAGTCCGAATACGAATGATGGAAGTATCTGCAGTATTAGTATTCCTCCAAAGAGCTGCAGCTGTATCGCATAGGTTGCAGGTATTATGAATACGAAACCAAGAGCAAGGAACTTGAAGACAACGGCAAATACCTGGGCGACCTTAGTTTCCTGTGCCGAGGTAAGGTTTGGCTTGAACTCCTTAACTATGTTCCTTGTGAAGAGATTGGCCGCAGCTATTGCCATTATCGCTGCCGGCACAAGGCCGCCTATGAATACGCCTAGAAGCGCTGCTCCTGCAAGCCATGATGGAAGAAGCGTGAGCACGAGTCCGGGAACTACCTGAGTGCCCTGAACAGATGCGGGGAATGATTTGACATAGCTCATTGCGGCTGGAACGCCATATATCATGAATCCGAACATTGCAAGAAGCCCAAGGCCGAGGCTGTAGAGTGGAAGCAGTGATGCGGTTTTCCTTACAGACTTTGGATCCTTCTGCGCAAGAGTTGCATTGATGACATGCGGGTATAGGTAAAGCGCTAGGGCGCTGAATACGAACAGGCTCCAATAAGCGTTATAGAGGCTTGAAGGAAGCTGGAAGTAATGAATGCTTGTAGCAGAGGCCTGTGCATATGCAGTCTGGAATCCGCCTATTGCAAAGACGGCAACCACAACTGCCACGACACTCACCAGTATCAATGCATCTTTAAGGATAGCTCCAAGAGTTGCTCCACGCAATCCGCTGGTCCAGGTGAAGGCTGCAAGAAGTATGAATGAGACTATCAATGATAATTCTATTATAGTGGTAGTGGCGCCGAATCCATGTAACATTGCGATTAGAACCGCTTGCATTCCGACTATCTGCAGGGCTATGTATGGAAGCTCCGCAACTATGCCTACCAGTGCGACTGATACTGCAAGAAGCCTGCTGTTGAAGATGTCGCGCACGAAGTCCGCTACGGTTATGTATCCGTGCTTATTTGCGATCTTCCAGAACTTTGGCATGGCCCACATTGCAAATGCATATGTTATGATAACATATGGAGCTGCAAAGAAGTATATCGCGCCCTTGGCAAACAATGATGATGGAACGGCTATGAATGTGTACGCTGTGTATATGTCTGCACCTAGAAGGAACCATCCAAGGAATGTGCCTAGCCTGCTACCGGCAAGCCCCCACTCCTTGAGCTTGGTGAGATCTCCCTTTCGCCACCTGCTTCCATAGAAGCCCAGAAATACGAAGAGTGCGAACAGCACGACGAATACTATGATTGATACTAGGTCGATCATTTCAGTTCATCTCTTATTTCTCTTTCTTGATGAAGACTTTGCAGACTTTGAGTCCTTCTCCTTGCCCTCCCACAGAAGCGCTGCTGCATAATACAGTATTGTTGCAAGAGGCATCCAGGCAAGCTGGTACCAGTAGAAGAAGGATATGCCAAAGAGCATTGGTTCGATGTGGTTGTATGAAGGTATGTAAAGAAGGGCTACTAGCGGAATGAGAAGCAATACTGCTATTGCGACATCAACAGGCTTTACCACTATATCCCAAGTAAATTACAATGGAAAAGGATTTAAACGTTGTTATGCTGGGATCAGCTATTAGCCCCCTGCCATTACATTCCATACATCCCTAGATATCGCTGCAAGAAGGCCCCAGTCGGTTCCTCCTGGGCCGTTGCTTACTATTGCAAGAACGTATGAGATGTTCTTGTATCTTACAAGAGCCGCATCATTTGTCTCGCCGTAGAGCATTCCTACCTTATGCACAACCACGGCTCCTGCCGGAACTCCTGCAGGTATTCCGCTCTCAAAGTCGGTGTGAGTTAGCTTTGGATATAGCCAGCGCTGCGCGGCGACTCCTCCGGCTCGTCCTTCAGCCTCATTAAGCCAGAGCCTTGCAAGGTCATTAGAGTCGGTGTTGTTGGGCCAGTAGAATTGGGGATTCTGCGCGCCGTGCTGCCGCGCATAGGTATTTAGAGCCTCATAATTGCCTATATAACGGGTCAGCATGTGCGCCGCGGTGTTGTCGGAATTATGTCCGATCATGTATCCAAGCTGATTAAGCGTAAAGCACTGGCCCACGTAGTTGTTGGCGTCTGGAGGAACGACATCGGAGGGTATCCCGCACACCTTTGCATTTCCATTATATCTGCCGGTGACTATTCCCTGTGCCACATCCATTAGAAGGGGCAGTTTGTATGTGCTTGCGGCCACGGTCTCCCAATTGCCGTTAAGGTTCCAGATGGCATTGGTCTTGAGATTTATCAGCGTTACTCCAACCTCCTTGCCATTCTCCCTTGCAAGGGCCTTTATCTCGTTTGCAAGGACGCTCAAGGAATGCTTCGACGGGCCCAGCGCATGGCTTTCTGACTTTACAGAAACCGATTGCGTTGTTTGGGGTTTGACATTTGAAGCAGACGCTATTGGAGCAGACTGCATCAATGCGACAGATGCAACAACTGCAACTGAAATCATTTTTGACTTTCTTACCAGGCTCTTGACGAAGTTAGACCTGACGGCCGAACTTTCTGCTGCAGTAGTTTTATTTGCAGACTTCACAATCCCACAATAGTATGCAGGCTTTCCTGCTATATAAATCTAACTCATTCAAGATGTCCATAATATAAATGTTAAAAACAAGAAATGATTCGTGGTTGCTATGAGAAATGGCGAAGATAAGGCTAAAAGAGCAAAGGGACTTACTGAAGAGGAGGTAGCAGCGATGAAAGAGCATATCGAAGAATTGAATGCGGACAAGGAGGATGGCAAGGCAGCGGTGCTTAGCAAAATAGAGAAGATGCCAGAGCCCGATCGCACTCTTGCAAAGCGCATACACGCCATAATAACTTCAGCCGCTCCAGATCTTTCGCCAAGGACCTGGTATGGCATGCCTGCATATTCGAAGGGAGATAAGGTCATCTGCTTCTTCCAGAATGCCAGCAAGTTCAAGGCGCGGTACTCGACACTTGGATTTAGCGACAAGGCGAACCTTGACGATGGAGAGATGTGGCCCACATCGTTTGCAGTCAAGAAACTGACCCCTGCTGAAGAAAAAAGGATTGTCGAATTAGTGAAGCGGGCTGTGGGCTGATCATGACCGAAACTACAACCGCATCCAAGGAGATAGACGCAATCATCATGACAAGTGAAGGGTGGAAAGGCAATACACTTTCCAGACTGCGCGTTTTGATCAATAAAACAGATCCGAAAATAATAGAAGAAGTGAAGTGGAAGAAACCCAGCAATCCTGCAGGAGTCCCGGTCTGGTCTGATGGAGGAATAATTTGCATCTGCAATGTGCTAAAAAATGCAGTTAGGCTTACATTCCCAAAAGGTGCAAAGATAAAGGACCCTAAGAAACTCTTCAATACGCGGCTGGATAGCAAAACAGTCCGGGCGGTGGACTTTCATGAAGGCGATGCGATAGACGAAGCTTCATTGAAGAGAGTAGTTAAGGAAGCGGCAGAACTAAATTCACTCAAAAACAAGACGGGGAGTCCGTGATTTGAACACGGGTCTTGAACTCCCAAAGCTCAAAGCCTACCAAGCTAGCCTAACTCCCCGCGATTTAGTATGAGCCTGTGCACATTTATAAAATCAGTCACTGCTTCTTTTTCTTCTGACCCGGCATTCTTCCCTTTGGCTTTGGTATCTTTAGACCAGGGAACATGTCCATGAGGGTGTCTGGGCTTACTTCAAGATCCACTTTTAGGTTTTGGAGCATTCTGCTGAAGAGATGTATCACTGCTGCGCCCCTTATTGATTGATCTGTTATGGATTCGTCTATCTGCTTCTTTGCCTCCGAAGAGCATAGTATCTGGGTTACCTTTTCCAGGTTGGCGGCGCTCTTTCTCATGTTTCCTGTTGCTTCTGCCGCGTAAATGTCAAGATTGTCAGTGTTGACTCCGAGTATCTGCGGGATCTTCCTGTCAGTTGCCAGGCGTATCGATGACAGATGCGCAGACACCTCCTCTGGCTTTGTGTTACCGTCTATAGAGAGCTTCTTTATCGATACCCATTCCTTGTACTTGGCCATGAAGGATATTCCTTCTGATGGGAATGGCACAGAAGTGCTTGCCTTCTGGGCAGGCGCGCTCGCGGCGAAGGCCTTGTTGTCCTTGCGCACATACCAGTCCAGTCCCAGCCGATTTAGAGCCGCCCTGAAAAGATATGCCTTGGCAAATGGCTTGAGCTCCTCCCTGCCTTGCGCTGCCTTGTTTATTTCAGGCTCGGCGCCTGCCGATCCAAGAGACTTGTAAGCAGCGACAACTGCAGAATAATCGTTCTTTGGCAGTGACTTTGTGAAGCTCTCCGAGTATGCATCAAGAGAGTTTGTATCTATGCCAAGCACTTCGAAGGCCCTCTTTGAGACATCCTCTCTTACTGCCGCAAGATATGCCGAGATGTCCTTTGGCTGCGTCGAGTTTGTGCAGTTTATGCTCCTTGCGACTACCCATCCCTTGTACCTAGCGAAGAAATCTATCGAATCGGAGCTTTCTGACATCTATTCTACCAGAAGAAGTTGTGTTATTGGTGCGGGATTATGTAGTATCCGGATGCCTTCTCCCTTACTACCCTCTTTATTACGCCCTTCCTGTCGAGCTCCACAAGCACGTTGCTTATCATGCTCTTGGGCCTGTTCGTCTTCTTTGCTATGTCGTCAGCAGTCTTCTTCTTTTCGTCGCTTGTGGCGCCGAGGTCCTTCATTGCCTGGAGAACTAGGCTCTCCATAGGATTCAAATCTACCATACAATCACTCTAAACAATTACTTCTTGACCCTCTTGTCCTTCCTCTTCGCCCTCATGTAGGTGGAGCCGCACTTTCTGCACTTGGCTACGCCTACCTTGTTTCTTGCTTTGCACTTCCTGCATATGACCATCCGTGTCAGAACGCGGTCTGCTAGTGGAAATTTACCCATGATAAACACCATAATCTAAGTGTATAGACAATTCTTTTACCTGACAAAGATATTTAAAATGTTCTCTGCTTTTGCGCGGCGCTCCATCGTAAGTCTAACGCAGGATTGATATGGCAGTCGGGTATTTATAGTTTCTTCTGTTATAGGTTATATGCCGGTGCGGTATTCCTTTTAAGCACCTGCAACAACAGGTTTTGGTACATATTTATGACAAGCGCAATAGAGCTCACAGTCGCAGATGCCCTGGTGACAGACTCCGGTAGGAGCATCGCCAGGATAGACTCCAAGTCCAGGCAGGCTCTTGGCATAAGCACAGGAGATGTCATAGAGATAAAGGGGAAGGCGAAGTCCACTGCGGCAGTTGCGTGGCAGGCCCACCCAAGCGATGAAGGATTAGGATTCATAAGAATTGACGGTTACCTAAGGCAGAATCTTGGGGTCGGAATAGGGGACAAGGTATTCGTATCTAAGGCACTGGTAAAGGATGCGGAGCGCGTGGTGATAGCCCCGCCTCCAGGCCAAAAGCCGCCGCTTTCTCCGGACTTCGCAGAGTATGCCAAGAGAAGGCTTGATGGAAGGCCTCTTGCAAAGGGCGACTCTGTGCCAATACCGATGTTTGGCATAGTGTTTAATTTCGTGGTCATACAGGTGCTTCCGCACGGCATAGTCCGTGTAGGAAACGCTACCAACTTCGTAGTAAGGAACGAGCCTGTGCCTGAATCTTCTGTGAAGATAGGGGACGTGCACTACGAGGACATTGGAGGACTTGACGATGCCAAGCAGAAGATAAGGGAGATGGTGGAGCTTCCGATAAGATATCCGGAGCTCTTCCAAAAGCTCGGCATAGAGCCACCAAAAGGAGTGCTCCTATACGGCGCGCCGGGAACGGGAAAGACGCTGCTTGCAAAGGCGGTGGCCAATGAGAGCGATGCTAATTTCATATCAATATCAGGACCCGAGCTCGTCTCGAAATTCGTCGGTGAGAGCGAGGAGAAGCTCAGGGAGATATTCAAGAGCGCAAACGAGAAGGCGCCATCAATAATCTTCATGGACGAGATCGATGCGATAGCCCCGAAGAGGGAGGAGTCGACGAACGAGGTCGAGAGGAGGATGGTGTCGCAGCTGCTAACACTTATGGACGGAATGGGCCAGCGCGGCCAGGTCATAGTCGTTGCGGCGACTAACAGGCCAGACGCAATAGATCCTGCACTGAGAAGGCCGGGGAGGTTCGACCGTGAAATAGAGATCGGCGTACCCAACCGTGATGCAAGAAAGACGATACTTCAGATTCACACGCGCAACATGCCGCTGACAGACGACGTTCATGTGGATGAGCTTGCAAACATGACGCACGGCTATACCGGGGCCGACCTTAACGCGCTGGTGCGCGAAGCGGCGATGTCAAGACTTAGGGCAGAGATGCCAAAGATAGTCAACAAGCAATCTGTGCCAAGCGAGGTCCTGGAGAGCCTCAAGGTCTCAAGGGAAAACTTCGTAGAGGCAATGAGAAACATACAGCCTAGCGCATTAAGGGAGGTCTTCGTTGAGAGACCCAATGTCCACTGGACGGATGTCGGGGCACTTGAATCAGTAAAAGAGGAGCTAAGAGAGTCCATAGAGCTTCCGCTCACCCATCCAGAATCGTTTGAGAAGATGGGCATACGGCCAGTGAGAGGGCTTTTGCTTGTCGGTCCGCCGGGGACGGGAAAGACTCTGCTTGCAAAGGCGGTGGCGACGGAGAGGGAGTCAAATTTCATATCGATAAAGGGTCCGGAGGTAATAAGCAAATACGTTGGTGACAGCGAAAAGACAGTGAGAGAGATATTCAGGAAGGCAAAGCTTGCCGCGCCGTGCATCATATTCATAGACGAGATAGACTCGATAACACATTCAAGGGGAGGGGAGGAGGGAGATTCCCGCGTATCTGAAAGAGTCGTAGACACGCTGCTCATAGAGCTTGATGGGCTGCAGGAGCTCAAGAATGTCGTAGTGCTTGCAGCGACGAACAGGCCTGAAGATATGGATCCTGCGCTTTTGCGTCCAGGAAGATTCGACAAGATAATAGAGATACCGATGCCTGATGATGCTGCAAGGATAAAGATATTCAACATACACACCAAGAAGATGCCTCTTGACAAGGATGTGAACATAGAGGACCTTGCAGCGGCGAC
>DAIDLJ010000035.1 GCA_027449585.1 Microcaldota archaeon
TGTATGGGTTAATTATACCCTCAATGACATTGCACCTTCAGCAAACAATCCTTGGGTATCTTCAATAGTGACTCAAATATAATTAGAATAAAAAGATATGGATAATATTATGGCTAAAAAACTCCGAAAGTCTTCTTCTGTTCTATCACTGCTATCCCTTATTTTATGGCCCGAACTTGTCGGAGTTCTAATAACCGTGATAATATTAGCATCAAGTTATGCCTGGTATAACCGCTTATCAGTGCCCGTGTTTTACACACACAGCTATCTTTACGGCATAATGTGGTTATTTGTATACTTGGTCATGGCAGCAGCACTATATGTGGCCTCAACAAAAAAGCGCAATGCAGATATGCGAATTGCGTATGCATTGTTTGGTGTTGCAGTAATACTTCCTCTGATAAATGCCGTTCTGTTCTGGCAATTCCATCTCATTGTTCTGGCAACCGAGATCATGATACTGGAGCTGATTGCGGTGATGGGGCTTACCGTAAACCTCTGGGATCTTTCGAATCGCTCAAGCGGGCTCTTAATACTAGCCATACTTTTGATCATGTTCTGGATAGCGATCGAAGTTTTAATAATAGAGCTTAATGGGCTTTAGACCTAAGTTAAGTATGGCAACCAGAGTTTAGCAATATCTACAACACCACACATTTGTAATCCGATACTTTTTCTATGGCTTTAGCAATATCATAATTATTTACTATAAACACCATCTTTGCACCAAAACTTCGTGCTCTTTCAATGCATTTGCTTATTTCTTCTTCAAGAGCATTCGTTTGGCATTCATATGTCATCAGTTCTTCATAATTCCATACTCTTTTCATCTTTTCTTTGATCTCTCCTAAATCAAAGCCATCCTTGACGCTTAGAGTGAATGCAAAGTTGCCTCTATCCTGAATCATTCTTATGGTTCTTCGCATGAGCTCCTTATGCTCCTCGCTTCCGGAATAGATCCCCTGCCTTGCAATAAGCCTTTCTGGATCAACGACCTTCAGGCCCTTTTCCGTGAGCTTGCCTTCCTGGCCTACATATCCGAAGCTCACCGCCCTTGCAAGTATCGAAGGCTTGCTCTTGCCTCCATAAAGCGAGGCAAGGCTGGTAAGCCATCCCTTCTCCCTGAGCATTTCATACGCCTTTGTCAGGTTCCCGGTCCTATGGATGGCAATCATGAACCGATACACTGCAACCGAAGGTATGTCCAGTCCGGCGAGCAATGCTGGTGTGCGTGTTTCCTGCGCATGCCTGTCTGCGTGCATCTCTATTGGCATCTGCGGCTCGAGTATCGTTTTAGGAATATGTGCGCTGAACTTCAAGGCAAGTGCAGTGGCCTCGGCCTCGGATAAGTGGCTTACTTTCACGTATTCGGGCCATAGCTGCCCCTTCTGCGCCATCCCGCGGTCAAAGAGCAGCATCTCGCCCTGCCCTGCCGCTTTCAGATAAGATTCCTCGTACCTTCCAAGGCCGATGATGTTCCTGCCGTAATACTCGTACTCGCGCTGCTGGTGCAGCATTAGGAGTGCGCAGGAATTGATGAAGACCTTTGGCACATCCTCTATCTGCTGTGTTGAAACTACAAGGCCGAACCCGTACTTCCTCCCCAGCCTTACAACTTTCTCCAGGGACGACTCCCTTCGAGAGTCAAATTCCCTCTCCCTCCTGAAGAACTGCCAGGCCTCGTCAAGGACCACCATAAGCCTGAGCTTCGCGTTCATCTCCGGATTCTTGTCAAAGAGTTCGCAGATGCGCTGCATTATCGAGTATACTACAAGCGACTTCTCGCTCTCATTCAGGCCCGCTAGGCTTACCAGGCTGTTTCCGGAGAAGATCCCGTTCCAGAACTCCTCGGGCTCGTAGCCTATAACGCGCTGTATCGCCCGCAGGCGCTGGTCAAGCACGTTGGCCTTTGATGCCTTATTTGAGCAGAGGTCCTCCCACAACTGCGAAAGCGAAGGCTCGCGATCCAGGGAATAGAGCTTCAGAAGCGCGCTCTTCACCCGCGTTGCCTGCAGCGAAGTAAGCCGCGCTGCAATCATGAGGCTCTCCGTTGCCATGCTTGCACGCGATTCCTTTCCCATTCCGTTCAGTTTGAAGAGGTTTATCTTGAAATTTTCCGGCACCTTCCATACCGATGCGCCAACCTTCTTTGCCCACGCCTCATTTTCTCCGTTCCAGTCGATCATCAGGAAGTTGATTCTGTCCTGCAATGATGCCCTTGCGGCAAGAGTGAGCATCGTTACCGTCTTGCCAGAGGACGTGCTTCCGTTTATCAGCACGTGGTGGTTTGGCTGACCTGAGTAATCAATGCGGTGCACCTTCTCACTGCCTACTGCCGCTGCATCGCCTCCCGCAGGTTCAGTATAGTGCGCAAAGGACCTTCCGATCAGGATTCCCCTGTCGCCCCGCCAGAACCTTCCATACCTTCCCGTTATCTCAAGGAAGGCACCGACCATCAGCAGGACGAAGCCTGCTATTACGGCATAATCTGCCAGGACAATGCTTCCAAGGACCGTATAGAAGATCAGGCTTGATGTCAAGAGCACCAAAAAGCCCTTCAAGGCAAGCCGCGCGCCAAGCCAGGCGAACCAGGCGGCATCATGAAGATGCCTGAGCCTGCCGCCATATGCCAATATCCTCTTCCTAAGCATGATTGTCGCGTTCTCCGGAGAAACCCGGAGCACATTATCGTATCTCCTCATTCAATTCACCATGGGCCTTTCCAGGCCCTTAAACGCATATGAAGGGCAGGCAACGGCCTGCCCAAAAAAGTCAATTCAACTGTCCCGACTGCATCTGCATCGTAGCTTGTTCAATCACGCTCTCAACGAGGGCCTTAAGCACAGGATCGAGGCGGTCCATGGCATCAGGGCTCTCGGAGTACCACCTGACCGCTTCGGCCCATTCCTCTATCACGGCCTCGCTTATCTCTTCGCGCTCTGCGTTCCCACCCCCTTTCTCCTCGCCATGCGAAGGAGTATCCTGTCGACCACGTCCGGCCTGTATCCCAAGGCCATGCGCTTGATTATCCGGCTGCATTCGCCCTGCGCCACCTCCTGCAGCCTCTTCTCGTACCATGCAACCTCCTCCTCTTCACTGAGGAACTCCTCTTCATCCGGCATTCCCATCCGCCTCCTTGCGCATTCGTTCGGCAAGCAGGTGCCTGATGAACCCTCCCTTCCTGTAGCCCTGCATCGCCTTGCCCTCCAGCCAGTCGGAGAGCTCCCTGTCCACGTACACCGGAATCCGCATAGAAAATTTACCCAAAGGCATCACCAATATATCTAATATACCTAATATTATATATGCTTTTCTGTGCAGGAATTTTACCAAAGTAATATTAGAAAGATATATAAGCTTAGCATACGTTATATTGTCGGATGATCAATATGGCCGAAGAAACTAATGCAAACGTCACAATTCCTTCCCTGGCGCAAATCGGTGAACAGAGAAAGACCACGAAAGTGCGCAAAGGAATGGGCAACGCCAAGTATTCGACGCTGATAACAACCATTCCGGCAGACATGTGCAAGACGCTTAACATAACTGCAGGAGACAGTCTCATGTGGTCCGTCGCTCCTGGTAGCAGGGTAATGGGTGTGCTGAAGATAGATCCGATGCTCAGTGAGCATGCCGCCCTGATGCAGGATCTGGTGGAAAAGCTCGAAAAGAGCGACCTTCCTGCAGAGGACAAGGAGAAGGTAAAGGCCATGAAGGAAGTCCTAAGCGCGATGGGTCCGATCCCCAAGCTTACCGAGCAGCAGAAGAAGGATGAAGTAAGGAAGATGCTGAAGCAGAAGAAAAAGAAGGGCTGATTGTTCTTTTATAAAAATAAAAGGGCGGCTTTCGCCGCCCCTAATTCTGTACACTGAAATTTTGTCATACGTATTATGCCTGTAAACAAATATAAATCTTTACTTCAATACTAATCCTTATACTTAAGTATATATAGTTTATTTGAGTAAAATATACTGCGAAAACGCGTATGCCGAAACGCTATACAAATAGACGGCACTGGGCGGCAATTACTGTCCTAATTCTGGTGATACAATGGAATTTTGTCAAGCGTGCATCCTAGATGGCACAATGTCCGACCCTATGGAAAATCCGACGGAAGTAGACCGATTTGGCTACGGAGAGTTTGCAGAGACGCTCGAAGAGCGGCTTGATGAACTCCTTGCCAAGAAATTTCCAAGGAAGCATAGGAAAACAGGATTTTGCGGCATCACTGGTGATGAGAGTGCAAAGGGCACTCTCGCACGCCCCATTGTCTGTCCGTTCCTGAATTACACAGAGAACTCGCCAAGTTTGGCAAGTTTTCCATCAGAAGACAGGATGACTATCTTCTTTATATTCTCAAGTTTTAGATGCTTGCCTATTTTCGAAAGGCCCGCAAATCCGCTATCAGCAGTGAGTAGCGTATCGCAGCCCAAAAGATCTGCCACAGAGAGGTGCATCCAATCCATTCCGTCCAGTGGTTTTATCGCACCTTTGTCATTTTTGTCGTATTTGGCAAACTCTGCGCTCAAATCAATGTTGTTCTGCGCCAAAGAGCCCAGCATATAGAGGAACTTCTGTCGTATGTCTGATTGATTTATGTCATCCCGTTTGAACATTGCGCCTACGGTAAGCAGCTTTTCCGTTATCTGCATAAATGGCAGATCTTTGCCAAGATCCTTGAAATGGCCCTTCATGTGGGCATTGATTATCTCCTCATCGCAGAAAAGTGAGGTATATGCCGTGCCTACCTTGGTGGGCGAATATTGATTGTCCCAATCCCCGCGGAAAAGGAAAAAACTGAAGACACTCGTATCATAATAGCACTTGGCCATGCCTATCAGCTCTAATGTATTCGAGAAGTTTGGAGTAGTCTCTCGCAGACATGGTCGGCGTATTCAATTCCGTAGCCGATATGTATTCGCTTGGATACATAGTAGCAACCATGTATGAATACCTGTCTATCAGCTTTCCATAGGCTTGGCTTAACTCCGCATCGTCCCTTTTCAGTGCAGAGAACATTGATGTAACCAGTATGGGCTCCAATCCTATGAAGATACCGAGCTTGAAGTTTTCTTCCTTCCCTTCGTCCAGTTCTAAGTCATCATAGTTTATTTTGTTGATGTCTATTGCTCCGAACTTCTCCAAGAATATCTTGGCTATTGTAAAATGCCTCTTTGCATTCAGGTATGTTGTCGGATTTATGTCTCCGTCATCCAATACCGACTCATAAACACTTATGAGTTCACCGGTGCTTTCATGTCCCTCCCTGAACCTTCGGAATATCTCTTTCACATCAAAATTCTTCAGGTCCTTGCGGTCCTTTCTGTACCTGTTTATAATATCCGTCGCAATTTCATCGAAGTCAAGTATGATTCCGGAGGCCTTGGAAATAACCCTATCGCTTGAATGGCTGTCGTGCACTAGGGATTCAAATCTCGCATCGGCAGGCTTCTTTATTTCAGCAGGCAATCTAACTCTGTATTGGCTGGCAAACCTCTCAGAATAAGATGTTCCTACCAGTATTTGCTCTTGTGTCTGTTGCATATTTGCCATGCCTACAATAATGCTTTAAAGCTATATAACCTTATGCGGTGCGCTCAGATCCTTTATAAGACTGTTATTGTCCGTGCAGCTTATCCGGCGTCTTGCTATCTGCAACCTTCCTTACTACCTTTCTTTTGATATCTGGCTGCCTAACATATTCCCTACCCATCCTGCTTGCTCTGCCGCGCATCTGTTCTTCCTCATAAGCAATGTCTATCTCCATTGCTCCTCCGCACTTAACACAGTACATTGCATCAAGCGGGTTGTCGGTCCTGCATCTCGGGCACCTTCTTATCTTCATCTTGGTTTCATTGCTGTTGTCCTTGGGCTTCATTCCGTGCGCCTGCAGTATCGCGTTGTCTATGTCCCTGCCGCTTAGGTGCACGTATGTAGCTGCCATCTTGCTGTCACCGGTCCATCCGAAATACATCTTGAGCTGCTGCTCCGTGAGCCTGTTTGCGTAACTTGACGCCCTGCTGTGCCTGAAAAGATGTGGATACATCCTCTTCTGGATTCCTGCTGCTTCTGCCACCATCCTTAGCATGCGTCTCAGTCCTGGTCCGTCAAGAGGGCCCTTTATGTGGCTCTGCGCCAAATTCCACCAGAGGGGATCGTTTGGGCCTGTCTCCTTCATCATTCCAAGATAGCTTCCAAGATAAGGTCCGCTGAATAGTATCGGTATTCTTCTCATCCCGGTCTTCCCGTTTACCGTTATGTGCATAGGCTCGCTTGCAAGGTCCACGTCCTTCTTTCTCATTGAAAGCAGCTCCCCCGCGCGTATTCCGGAGTCGAAGAGCAGGGCGATTATGGCCTTGTCCCTCACATTATTGGCTTTGCCTATCATCCCGATTATCTCGTCCTCGGAAAGTATGTCTTCAGGCAGCATGCGCCTGTTGTTCCTGCTGGTGGTCTTTATCCAGGCGACCACCGGAGGATAGTAAAGCCCTTCCCCCAGCATCTCCTTGTAGAGCTGCTTGACTATCGCCTTCACGTCCCTCTTGGTTTCTTCGCTCAGGTTGGAAGCGTTCAGGTTGCCCATTGCCCTTTCCATGTCCTTTCGCGTCGCCTTCCTAAGGTCGAGGTCCTTCTCGAACCCCTTCATGAATGATCTTAATGAATAAAGGTGCTTTATTGCGGTCTTCACGTTCTTCCCGTTCGCCTTTAGGAAGTCGAGATGCTCAAAAATAAGTTTCCTGTTCCCTTCGCTGATGAAATTGTCGGTTTCTATGCTCTTTTGCAGTGCCGAAAGGCGCTTGTTCCAGTCCTGATCCATGATTCTATATGTAAGCAAAAGTATTTATATAAAGCGGATACGCATTAAACCCGCCTCAGTCGACAAGAAAAAATGCGAGTGCCGGGATTTGAACCCGGGCCATTGACTTGGCAAGCCAAAGTCCTACCAGGCTAGACTACACTCGCACGATAGCTATTCTAGGATATGTAAGGAATATATTACTATCTAGCTGAGAATCGCGTTCGGACAAGTGAGGCATCCAAGAAAGTTGGTGCATAGCTCCCCGGGCCGCGT
>DAIDLJ010000036.1 GCA_027449585.1 Microcaldota archaeon
TTATTCGTGCAGTCCTATGCCGAACAAATATCAACGCCACCTAATTTAGGAATAAGCACCGCTTATGGCATGAATTTCATGGACGAAATAATAAATTATTCATCCACCGCATCTGCATATAGCTACAACGTATCTATACCAAGCGCGTACTTATACTCAAATTCACCTCTTGCTGTGACTATAGTCCTATGGAAGTCAAAGGATATCAGCAATTCGACGTCAAGATACCTACGACTTCTAAGAGATTCGCTCGGCGAATCTTACAATTATACACATCATCTAAATGTACTTAACTATAGCAATAGGCTTGGTACTATAACCTACAGTCCGGTAAGCGTTTATTATATTAGCAATGGCACTGCTGTGAATGCAACTGGGCTATATTCAAGCTCATTGTCAGATTACTTATCCGGATTCTTAACTCCATACTCTAGCAACATAAACATAAATGCAGCTCCATCTTTCTCAACAGAGATCTTCCCAGTATACAAAAGTCTTGAGCAAAGCCAAGTGGCATTCATGTACAACGATTATGTAGTATCTGTATATGCCTGGGGCGTGCTTGGTACCTATAACACCAACTATACGCGTATGATTGCAAAGCACTTATTCACATTACTGAAATCCAATAATTACAATTATCCTGCGTCTACTTAGCCGAATTAATATTCGATAGCATCTCAAAATGACTACGGCATTTTTAATGAATCTAGTGCCATACGGCTAGCCAGACCCCAATGCGTCAAACGTTCTGTAATTTATAATAAATATTCTTCCCAATGTTTAGCGTGTAATTTTCATCATACCTGTTTCTTATTCCAAATACGGCCACGGCGACCAAGTAATTCTCATATACTATATTGAGCTGATTTAGCTCAAGATTGACATAAGCTGGTGAAAGCGTAGTTATGTATGCCGTTGCATTTTGCATGTATACATCTTCCGTAGTGGCCTGCACACTAAAATTATAGCTGTTTTTTGTGGCAAAATAATTATTGTTATAAAAATAGATTGTTCCGTTCAAGCGTCTAGGATACTGTATGGAGCTTGCGTTTGAATATTCGAATACAGATACCAGCATTGCCACCGGCGCAGAAGTATTATTGAGATGTGGCGGCGGGATTAATGGATAATCAAAAGGCGGTTCGGTGTTCCCTGCCATTACTGGCGAAGTAAAGTTTAGTCCATATTCGCTAGCAAAATAATACAATAAGCCCTGGCTTTTATTTGAATTTGGTCCCATATTCATAAATAACACATATGAATTTGGATTAGGGACCCCGTATAATGCATTTGTTCTGTTAGTTAGCGTAGTTAGGTTTGTATTTGTACTCTCAATACTTGTCGGTTTTAATATTAAAAGTAATGCAATTATAATAATGGCAATTGCGATAGACAGCAATCTTTCATTGCGCTGAATCCCATTTTTTTTATTCTTTTTGCGCATTAATGTCGGCATATTGATAAAAGGTTCCTGAAGATTTATAATACTGGCGCAATTTTAACAGCCAATAAAAAATCCTCATCCATTGCCAAATAAAATACAAATCTACAAAATAAATTACCCAATATAGATATTTTCAAATTAAATAATACACTAACCTTATATATGCTAATCCTAAAAATAAATCATGAAGCTTCAAGCATCCCTGGAATATCTAAATACTTATATCTGGGCGGTTCTTATAATAGCCATAGCGTTTGTTGTAATGGTTGAACTTAACGTATTCAATCCAAATTTCTGGGCAGCAAAGCAGTCGCCGGGATCTTGTACCATACTAAGAATACAGCTTGGCGGAGCCACGCTTCATTGCACCGGAAGCGCGTTAATACCAGAATACGTTGCGCAATTCAATGGCCAAACCAGCTACATAACCCTTCCATCAAACGCCCCATTTAATTATGGCTCCTCGCCCAGCACCATCTGCGGATGGGCAGATCTCTTTGGCATTCCTGGTAGCTATGGCACCAATGATGGATATTCCTGGATAATGGCCTACGGAACGGGTGCGAATTCGGAAGCAAGATTCGTCGGTTTTAGATCCAACGCCGTAGATGGGGGCGGTTATGGGTCCGATATACTATATTCTACTTCAATTAGCAAATATCTCAGTAACTGGAATTTCTTCTGTAGTACATATGACGGTTCAAATGCAGAATTATATGTAAATGGCGCTTTAGTGGCTGGTCCGTCTCCATTCAGTTGGAGCGCAGTCAACTCAGCCGCATATATAGGGAAGCAAGTAAATTCACTATCAGAGTATCTATACGGCCAGCTTTCAGATATCCAAGTCTATAATACTTCATTATCAGCAAATAACATACAATCATTATATCTAGAGGGGATAGGTGGGCCTCCAGTAGACCTCCGCTATCTGGCCGGTTGGTGGCCCCTGAACGGGGACACTAGCGATTATTCTGGGAATGGAAACAACGGCATCCCAACAAACATCGTATTCACAAACAGCTGGTACAGCAATTATGCTAAGCCTTAATTCTAGTCAACAGCCTTTATATAATTAGGCAGCAATATCTAACCATGAAGTCGCAGGCAGCGCTTGAATACCTGACTACTTATGGCTGGGCCCTACTTGTCATAGCCGTAGTAATAATTCTGCTCGCAGAGCTAAACGTATTCAATCCAAATTTCTGGACTGCAAAGCAGCAGCCGGGAATGTGCACTGTCTTGCGCAGCCAGTTCGGCAGTGCATCGCTATCCTGCTCCGGCACGTCCCTGCTTCCAGAATTTGTGATGCAGCTAAATGGAAATGGTTATGTTAGTATACCTAATTCTGCGCTGATCGATTCTGGTAATCAGTACACAATCTCCGTATGGGTAAAGACGGCATACGCGACCAATACAATAATTTGGACAGCAGGAGATGGACGGACAAGCGGGTATCAATTATACCTATATAATGGCTATCCGGCTCTATGGACACCATTAGGCACTATAATCTCATCAAAACTAGTCAACGACAATTCCTGGCATCAAATTGTAGGTGTATTTCCCTCAACAGGCGCTGGATCAGTGTATGTGGATGGAGTAATCTCTACCAGCAACTCAATAGGATCAATAGCCACAAGCGGCAACAATCTTATCGGGTCCCAGCCAATATCTGGTTACAACCTCTATTATTATGGTAACATATCAAACGTGCAGCTCTACAATACCTCTCTCTCCTCAAATGTGATACAAGAGCTTTACGTAAAGGGCATAGGTGGGGCTCCAATAACCCTACAGAACCTGGTGGGATGGTGGCCACTAAATGGAAACGCCAACGACTATTCTGGAACCGGACCGTTTGGCAAAGGGGACAGCGGAACGGCCACGAATGCCATATATACTAATGACTGGTATAGCAATTACATCACCCCATAGCCAACGGCATTTATATAGTTTAATCTGACTAAATATTAGCATGGCCATAAAGCTTCAAAGCGCCATGGAGTACCTGACCACTTATGGTTGGGCCATTCTGATAATTGCAATAGTTCTAGTGGCGCTTTTCCAGATAATAAATTCGGCTCCTTCACAGCTGCAGACGTGCCTTATGCCTGCTGGATTTGCTTGCCCCGCATTCTATTTGGCTTCAAATGGCGTGCTATTCGTAAATCTCATACAGACCACTCAGTATCCTATAACTGTAACTGCCTTGGGTTGCGTAAATCCAGAGTCCCTCAGCCATATGTACAATGCCAACCAGATTACCCCGTACAATTCGATATCCATGCCTATAGGGTCAAATTACACTTTCAGCATACCTTGCTGGTCAAACAGCACACAGTATTCCGGCACAATCGGGCAGATATTCTCGGGCTATTTAATAGTTAATTATACGAGCGCCTACACCAATTTCCCAAGCACCATTTATGGGACCTTGCGGGTGGCAGTCTCGAGCTGATGTCTGATGAGATGCCCGTTCTGCAAAAGCAGCAATACCGAGGTTCTTGACTCAAGAGAGGTGCTAAGCGGGGCAAGCATACGAAGAAGGAGGGAATGCGAATCCTGCGGAAAGAGGTTCACGACATATGAGAAAGTGGATCTTGAAGAGATAATAGTTATCAAGAAGGACAATACAAGAGAGCCGTTTGATAGGAACAAGATACTCCACGGAATAGTTATTGCAGGCCAGAAGCGTAACATAAGCCGTGAGCGCATGGAGCAGATAGTGGAGAAGATAGAGGCCAGGATACGCGCAAAAGGCACCAAGGAGATCGAGAGCAGAAAGATAGGAGACATGGTAGTCAGGGAACTCTTTGGCATAGATCCCGTGGCTTACATAAGATTTGCAAGCGTATACAACAACTTTGATTCTCCAGACGAGTTCAGGAAGCACATACGCATGTTTCGAAAGTCCTCAAAGAAGAAGGCAAAGTAACCGGCCGGTTACTCGCACTTCGTGTATCCACACTCCCTGCAAATGATGCACCCATTCTCATTCACCAGTGACATCTCCTTGCACTGAGGGCACTTTTCAGGGTTTATCTTCTTTCCTTCATGCACGCTAGCCGGAATAGGCATCTGCTTGCCCATGCTGGTCTTGCCTATCCCGTCCTTTTCCTGTTCGGGCTTGAGCAGCGCAGCAGCAGTGGAGGGTGTAACTATCCCTGCCATTATCTCCAAAGCCTTTGCTATCCCGTCAGGCACGCTGTAAACCTTCATTCCCCTGTCCCAGACTATCGATGAGCTTGACTTTATGCCTTTCAGGCTCGCAACTACCTCTTCAACGCTCCCGCCAAGCTGCAGATACTTGCTTACCAACCTGCCTATGGCTTCCGTGTAGCTCTTCTCGTCCTCTCCGCTCTTGCCGAGGTTTATGAAGACCTCCCTCATTGACACCGAATCGAAGTTAGCCGTCACATAAAGCGCTCCGTTTGGCATCTTAACCTTCATCGTCTGCCCGGTAAGCAGCCTGTCCCGCCTCCATTCCTCGCTCTGGGATTTCTCAGCAGTGGAGTCAGGTGCCTTTAGCCTTCTTTGCTGTTCGTCGTCAGTTATCAATATGCCTTCTCTTGAGCCTTCCCTATAGACTGTTATTCCCTTGCATCCGGCCTCCCAGGCCTTGAAGTAGATGTTGCTGACCTCTTCAACAGTGGCTTCTGCAGGCAGGTTCACAGTAGACGATATTGCGCTGTCTATGTGCTTTTGTATAGTTCCCTGCATCTTTACCCTGAACTCCGCCTTTATCTTATGCGCAGGCACGAAAAATTCAGGAAGCTCTCCCTCATCAGCCACATTGAATAGCTTCATGTACTCCATCGCAAGCGGATGGTACACCTTGAAGTACTCCTGGCTTAGGGATTCGGACCTTCTGGTGTAGCTGAATGCAAATATCGGCTCTATGCCGCTTGACGTTCCGGCAAGCACGGATATGCTCCCAGTCGGAGGGACCGTCAGTATAGCCACATTTCTTAGCCCTTTTGTTACTATGTTCTCCCTGAGCTCCTTCTGGAGCCCCTTTATGAACTCCATAGTGAGGTGCTTTTCCGCATCAAACAGAGGGAAGGATCCCTTCTCCTTTGCTATGCTCGAGCTCTCATCGTACGATATGTACTTTACTCTGTCGAATAGATCGTCTATGTAAGCAAGCGCGCGGTCGCTGTCGTATTTTATCTTTAGCTTTACGAGCATATCTCCAAGTCCTGTTATTCCGACGCCTATCCTCCTGCTCTTACGACCTGCTTCAGCCTGCTCCTTTAGCGGATGCCTGTCGCTGTTGTAGTCAAGCACATTGTCAAGGAATCTTACCGCATACCGCACAGTCTTCTCAAGAGCCTGCCAGTCCAGCGCTGCCCCATCGCTGAAAGGATTCTGCACAAAAGCAGAGAGATTTATGCTTCCAAGGTCGCATGCGCCATATGGCTGCAGCGGCTGCTCAGAGCACGGGTTCGTGCTTACAACGTCCATTCCGTTGTACTCACTAGGGGAATATCTCTTTACAGTATCCCAGAAGATAAGCCCTGGCTCTGCCCAGTCCCTTGCCGACCTAACCAGCTCATTCCATATGTCGAGCGCCTTAGCCGTCCTCTCTATCCTTCCAACTACCTTGTTCTCGAATCTTAGGGTGAACTCCTTATTCTCCCTTACCGCATTCATGAATTCGTCAGTTATCCTCACGCTTATGTTCGCGTACCTTACATTGGCAAGATTCCTCTTCACTGTTATGAACTGCATTATGTCAGGGTGATCAACGCTCATTGTTATCATGAGCGCTCCACGACGTCCATTCTGCCCTATGGTGTGCGTTGTCTCACTAAATAGGTTCATGAACGACACCGCGCCGCTGGACACTATCGCAGAATTGTTGACCGGAGCCTTAGCGGGCCTAAGGACACTTATATCAGTTCCTACACCTCCACCATAGCTATAGGTCCTTCCGGCTTCCTTGCACCAATCGAATATCGCCTCTAGCGTGTCGTCTTTTATGGGCACAACGTAGCAATTCAAGAGCGTCGACCTTCTTGCCTGCCCCGCCCCAAAAAGTATCCTGCCTCCTGGTAGGAATCTAAAATCTCCAAGAA
>DAIDLJ010000037.1 GCA_027449585.1 Microcaldota archaeon
AATTCTGCAAAAATAGATGCGCCCAAGGCGTACATCGGACAGAGGGCATACATAATTGTTATTAAACGTTAAAGAAAGGACTTATGTCCCACACCCCGTTCAAACAAAACCTTATTAATAATATAAAGGTAGTGTCTATTTGGTGGTTTTACGCCGTCCAAAGACAAGCTTGACCTGATGTTTGAAAGACAAAAGAAAATACAGAAACTACTACATAACGATGTAGAAAGTCAAAGATTCATAAATGAAATGGTTCTTGCACTAATGGTCGAAGCTGGGGAGGCAATTCAAACTACTGATTGGAAGACTTGGAGACCTAATCATAAAGCAAGTAAGGCCAAATTTAGAAAAGAAGTAATAGACATAATGCATTTTGCAATTAATCTGTGCATTGCAGCTGCAATAAAAGACGATGAAGTCTATAAGCTATTTATGCAAAAAAATAGGACAAATATTAGACGTATTCTTAAAACCAGAAAAAACCCAAAGTAAGAAATCAAGATAGATCTACTATCTAATTCCTTTGTCATACTAAAATCTGGTGAAATACCTAACTCATTAATCTCTTGAATAAGGACAGTTATATTGTATCTATTATTTTGCATAGCAATGACATAGGAAAACCTTATAAATCAGGATGAATCAAGGGCTATTGGGGTTAAATTATGGATTATATGAGTTTCGCGTCTTACAAGAGCATATCGCAGCGTATGAAAATGTATGAGATGCAGAATTTACACAGGAGTTCGGATAGTTATGATGCTATAGTGGTAGGGGCTGGCCACAATGGGCTGGTCACCGCAAATTACCTTGCAAGGAAGGGCATGAGCGTTCTTGTCCTTGAGAAGAGGGACGTGGTCGGAGGCGCATGCACAACTGAGCACCCTTGGCCAGATTATCCAGAAGTAAAATCATCCACTGCCTCTTATGTGTGCTCGATGCTTGACCCAAGAATAATAAGCGAGCTTAACCTTGCCAAGTACGGATTTAAATTCTTGAAGAAGGATCCGCAATCATTCACACCGCTTCTTGATGGAGGACATCTCTTCCTTTACAGCGATCCAGAAGCCACAAAGAGGGAGATAGCAAGATTCTCGAAGAAGGATGCTGAGACATACGAAGAGTACAACAAGTTCATAGCAAATATAGGTGCTACGCTTGAATCAACGCTTAAGCAATCGCCTCCAGACATGAATGTGCGCTCACTGCTCAAATACGGAATTAAGAATCGGCAAGTGTTCAAAAATGCGCTGCCTATGGCTGGTGATGTCGCCAGCATGTTCTCTATGTCAGTGCAGGATCTGCTTGACAGATGGTTTGAATCTGAGACACTTAAGGCCTCGCTTGCAACTGACGGATTCGTTGGAACTAAGGCTGCGCCGTCCACCCCTGGAACTGCATACGTATTACTGCACCACGTCATCGGAGGGACTGCGGGTGGCAGCTGGGGATATATAGAGGGAGGTATGGGGGCGATATCTTTTGCGCTTCAAGGCAGCCTTGAGGAGTACGGAAGGATGAATGGAGTAAGAGTAAAGGTGCTTACCAATAGTCCGGTCGATCACATAATAGTTGAGAATGGCGCAGTGCGGGGAGTTGCAACAATAGATGGCAATGAGTACAAGGCAAGAATAGTGGTATCCAATGCGGATCCAAAAGTGACTTTCCTAAGCCTGATGAATCAGAATGAGCTTCCTGAGGAATTCCGCAAAAAGGTGCTTGATTTCCGTATGTCGTCTTCTTCTTACAAGCTTAATCTTCTGCTAAACGGTCTTCCGAACTTCACTGCGTATCCAAACAGGGAAAATTCGCCTGGGCCGCAGCATGGAGGTTCAGTATACATTGGGTCAGACACCTATGAAATGATGGAACGGGCTTTTGATGAAGTCAAGTATGGGCGGGCGTCTAGCGAGCCGATAGTGTCACTTACCATTCCTAGCGCAGTGGACAGGACCCTTGCGCCTGAAGGCATGTACGTGGCAGGATGCTTTGTGCACCATGCCCCATTGGAGCTGCGTGGAACTACGTGGGAGGAGGAGAAGTCCAAGTTCGAGAACAGGATAATAAGCAGGATTGAGCAATATGCGCCAAACATACGTGACATAATAGTCGCAACGCATGGGCTTTCGCCGCTTGATCTTCAGAATGAATTCTCGCTGACTGGAGGAAACATATTCCATGGAGAACTTAGCCTGGATCAGGTATTCTCATTTAGGTTTGGGTACACAACGCCGATAAATGGTCTGTACCTGTGTGGTTCTGGAACACACCCTGGAGGAGGAGTTTCAGGCCTGCCTGGACTTAACGCTGCAAAGGAGATACTTAGGCACTAATGCCTAATTCTCTAACGAATCTGAAGAAAAACGGCTTGGGGTTGCGGGGATTTGAACCCCGACATGCAGGTAACGCCTATTTCACAAGATTCATAGCTCCAAATCCTAATCACAGGGCGTTGCCCTCATAAATTCGGTTAAACATCTGGAGCCTGCCGCGCTGCCAAGTTACGCCACAACCCCTTGCCATACTATTAAGAATGCTAATTTTAATAAGCTTGTCAAGAGATAACTCTTTGCTTGGGTTGTTTATCATGTCGTTTGTCAGGCAGGTTGGGATGCTCTTTGCAAGGAAGTGGATAGGTGGAGTCACTGTGCCGGATGTAATCGGGCAGGCCAGAAAATCCAATGACTCTGGGGAGAAGGTCATAATCAACTATCTTGGAGAAGATTATTTTGACAGATCAAAGATAAAACAGACGATTGCAACATATTCAAAATTGCTATCCCAGATGAAGGATGAGGGTATAGAAGGAGACATTGCGGTAAAGCCAACGCAGTTAGGATTGAGCATTAGCTACAAGCTCTTCCTCTCAAATTACCTGAGGATAGTTAAACTCGCTGGCAGGAGCCATAGGTTTGTGTGGATGGATATGGAGGACCACATGTTTGTTGATGACTCAATAAGGGCATATTTGGCGGCGCTTGGGAAACATGGAAATGTTGGCATATGCATACAAGCAAAGCTCATGAGGAGCCTGTGGGACATTAAAAGAATAATTAAATCTGGAGGTAAGGTAAGGCTTGTGAAGGGAGCCTATCCGGCAAGAAAAGGGATAAGCTACTTTGGCAAGGCGGACGTTGACAGGAATTACATAAGGTGCATGGAGTACCTTTTTAAGAACTCGAAAGAGTTCATGTTGGCAACACACGACGACAAGATGATAGAATTGGCATTAAAGCTGAAAAAGAAGAGCAAGTCAGTGGTTCTTTTCGGGATGCTAAAGGGCATTCGGGGCAGCCTGGCCAGGAAATTGGCGCTTGCGGGGGAGAGGATGTATATCTACATCCCGTTCGGGCCCGAATGGCTCGAATATTCGATAAGGAGACTTAAGGAGCTAGAGCACTCCACCCTGATAATAAGGTCCATCATAAGTGATTAGATCTAACGTGAGATGATGCAGACGCCAACAGCATAATTCATAAATATAGGGCACCTAAGTTAGGCTTAAAGACGTTTTGAATCAAATTAGAAGTGGTGTAACATTGGCAGAGGATGAGAAAGTAGAGCGAATAGAGGCCAGGAAGGCCGAAAATTTCTCCGAGTGGTACACCCAAGTGCTGATACGCACAGGTTTTGTCGATTATTCAGACGTATCAGGATGCATAGTCTTCAAGCCGCCTGCATATTTTGCATGGCAGACCATAATGAATGCAATTGATGCGGAATTCAAAGAAGTCGGGATAGAGGATACCTATTTCCCACTCCTCATACCAGAAAAACTCCTGGCAAAAGAGAGCGAACATTTCGAGGGATTCATACCAGAAGTTGCGTGGGTAACCGAAACAGGAAAGACGAAGCTTGATGAGAGATTGGCAATAAGACCTACTTCTGAGACGATAATGTACCGGAGCTTTTCGAAGTGGATCAGATCATGGAGAGACCTGCCGCTCAGATATAACCAGTGGAACAATGTGCTTAGATGGGAATTCAAGCACCCGACCCCGCTGATAAGATCAAGAGAATTCCTCTGGAACGAAGGCCACAGCGTCTTTGCCACTGAAGAAGAAGCCATAGCTGAGAGGGATCAGGTCATAGGGATATACCTTAAGATTCTCAAGGAGTATTTCGCCCTGCCAGGAATAGTGGGGAGAAAGAGCGATAATGAGAAATTTGCTGGTGCAGTGGCAAGCTACAGCGTCGAGCACGTGATGCCTGATGGTTGGGCCCTGCAAGGACCGGACCACCACTATGACGGCAAGAACTTCTCAGAGGCATTCGACATAAAGTTCTTGGATAAGGAAGGGAAAATGACTTATGCATACCAGAATACCTTTGCAATATCTAGTAGAGAGCTTGCTGTGCTTGTTGCAACTCATGGAGACGACCGGGGACTTGTAATGCCACCGAAGCTCGCCTATGTGCAGATTGTCATAGTGCCCATATATAAGAAAGACAACCAAGAGAAAGTAAATCAGTTTGCCAAAAGGATATACGAGCAGCTCAAGAAGCACTTCAGGGTAAAGCTTGACGATAGGGACGGATACTCTCCAGGTTACAAATACAATGATTGGGAGATGAAAGGAGTCCCTATCAGGCTGGAGATAGGGGAGAAGGATATAGCTAACGATTCAGTAATGTCAGTAAGACGGGACACTGGAGAGAAGACGCCGATAAAGGCAACGGAAGTGGAGCACGAAATTAAGTCGATGATGACCGCAATACACAATAATCTTTACAATAAGGCCCTTGAATTTCTCAAGTCGCACGTGCATAGAGCGCATACTTACGATGATTTCAAGGTCATGTTGGAGGATAAGCGTGGGATAATTACTGCGCCATGGTGCGAAGGACGTGAATGCGAAGTAAAGATAAAGGAGGAGACTGGAGCCAAGATAACAAACATTCCCGTCGAGCAGGGCAAATTCGCTGATAAGTGCATCTACTGTAGAAAGAAAGCCACCTGCGAAGCAAACTTTGCAAAATCCTATTGATCATTCTTGAACATTAGTGTCAGAGACTCTCTTTTTCATCACGAATCAGAAATACCTCATCTCATCATACGGTTAGGTATTATCCAAGCCGTTATTTAACCCCAGCAGTTAGCAACGCCCATTATGCATGCAGAGATTATTCTAAAGATAAGCTTACAATCCGTGGATCCTGTCAGATAGATCTGTAAAGAATTTTTCGCCATCCTCGCTGCTCCCCGCTTTTATTATGACTATCTCTCCATCTTTTGCAGATAGGACATCCTTGATAAAATCGGACTCTTTCTCGTGTAGCTGATTTGCCAGGTATATGTTTGCGTAACGACCGGCCGCAGACATACTAGACAGGTGCTCTTCATGCTCTGCAGATATCTTTGCCGCAAGTACCCGGCCGCCTGATGAGATGGTATGTGTTATCGCAATTTCGCCAGTATTCTGGAATGCGCCTGTTACGTCGAATATTGTGAATTTGCTCTTAGTCTTGTATGTTCCGCCGACTTTGTCAGCAGATTGAATCAATATGCCTATTGCTCCAAGCACAGCTATCAAGATATAATAGGTCTGTATCTGCTGACCGAGTATTAGGTATGCAAATAGGAATGTAAGGAACGGGGAGAATATGCTCATGTTGGCAACTAAGGTAGCTTTTAGCACTCTTAGGGCGGCCCAGAACATCAGGCCGTTCAATACGTTGTATTCTATTGCCACATATAGCATCGCTCCTATCACTTTTGGTGTGAGCGCAGAGGTTGGGAATCCGTTGATGGCAAAGAGCAGGAAGAATACTGCTAGATTTGCAATGCTAAATATTGCCACGCCGCAATCAATGTCGTATGTCTGTTTTTTTACCATGAGGTTGCCT
>DAIDLJ010000038.1 GCA_027449585.1 Microcaldota archaeon
ACCGAATATCTCTTTGACAATAAGCTCACTACGATAAGATAAATAGAATCTAAACATTAAAACATACCACCTTTACTATAAAAGCAATTGCAATGGTTTCGGTTTTGTTTTTTAATTCCCAATAGCTATAAATATAAGAACAGACCGATCGCTGGACGTGAATCTTATGGTTCATGAACAAAAACGTCGCGCTGCAACTCTAAGTGCGCTCAAGCTTGCAATTGAGAGATCGTGGGGGCCAGATACAAGTTCCGATCCGGCAAAATGGTCAGAATCAAACAGGGCATATGGCCAGTGTGCGGTAACTGCCCTAGTGATTCAGGATTTTTTCGGCGGCAATCTTTTGCGGGTGGAAGCCTCAGGTCCAGATGAAAAAGTGTCACATTACTATAACCGTCTGCGCGATGGCAATATTATAGATCTCACCCGCAGGCAGTTCAAAGAAGGAACCAAGTTCTCGGATCCAGAACACCGCGAGCGCGAATATGTCCTTTCTTATCCAGCAACGGCATCAAGATATGAAGTACTTAGGGACAGGGTATCACTACTGCTTGCACAGAGGTCTGCAGGCCAGGTGTAAGGAGAACGCCAAGGGCCCTGCGGCAACGCTTTAGGATTTGTCATTGAAAACCTTACCGCTTTTTATGTCTGATGTTGCCTCTTCCATGTCCTTTATCGAGTCGACTCCCTTGAAGTATGCGCCTGCGAACTTCGTTCCGGAGAGCCTGCCCGACTTTGAGAGCTCTATGAAAGTAGTTGCCTCAAGGTTCCCGTTTTCTGGCAGGTACTTGAATATATCCTTCGACATAAGGTAAACCCCTGCATTCATCCAGTATTCCGGAAGTATTGGCTTCTCGTCAAATTTTACTATCCTCTCTCCTTCAAGCCTTGTTATTCCGTAAGTGCTCCTCAGAGGCACAAGGGCCAGTTTTGCGATGCTTCCGTCAAGCTTCATCTTGCTCACCTCTATGTTGGTTATGTTATCCCCGTTCACCATGAAGAACTCGCTCTCGTCCCCAAGGAGCTTTTGTGCGTTCCTAAGCGCACCTCCGGTTCCAAGCGGCGTCTCCTCTACCGAGTATTCTACCTTTATGCCCATCTCTGCCTTTCTGGCATCAAAATAGTCAATCACCTTCTCCCTAAGGTAGCCCACAAGCATCACAAAAGAGGTAATGCCGTGCTGCCTAAGCCACCTCACCTGCCAGTCGACTATCGGTTTACCCGCAACCTCGACAAGCGGTTTCGGTATGGTGTCCGTCAGCGGCCTGAGCCTTTTACCATATCCACCTGCAAGTATCACTGCCTTCATCAGATCAACATCATTTGCTGCTTATAAAGTCTGAAACCATCTTTATAAATGTTTTTGGCCGGTTTAGGTAGCAGGCGTGCTTTGCCCCTTTTATTATCGACATCTTCGATCCCCTTATCGAGCGTATCATATCCTCGCTCTTGTACGGCGGTGATATGTCGTCTTCCTCTCCCCACACCGCTAGCACGCGCGCCTTTATTCTTTCTGCCAGGATTCCCCTGACGCTTGCAGGGCCCACAACTATAACTCCGCTGACTGCATCTCCCTGCTCCTCGGCGAATTTCAGTACTGCATGAGCGCTTGCGCTCGCCCCAAGCACAAATATCCTTCCCTCGATCTCCTTGGCGAGCATCCCTATCAGTGAGACGACCTGTGATTCGTTCATTGAAAGCTTGTTCGAGCTCTGTGGAAACCCTGGCACGTCAAGTGACATGACACTAAATCCAAGCCCGCCTATCGCCTGGGGCAATCCTATCTCATCCCACACTCTTGAATTGAAGCTGTATCCGTGCAGCAGGATTATACCGTCCCTGCCTCCCTGATAGTAGTAATAGGCGATGCTCATCCCCTTGTAACTTAGCCGCCGCACCTCCATCTATTCATCTACATTTAAAAAATACATCCTTCAATACTTAAATAGTGCTCATATGGACATTGAGTCAAGAATGGACCTGATAAAGTCAGAGCCTCTTGAGGAGGTCATAACCGAGCCGGAGCTAAGGTCATTGCTCGAGACAAAGTCACGGCCAAGGCACTACATAGGCCTTGAGATAAGCGGCATGCCTCACATAGGGCACATACTCGTTGCTGGAAAGAAGATCAACGACCTAAATAAGGCGGGAGTGGAGACACAGGTACTCCTTGCCGACTGGCACACTGTTGCCAACAACAAGCTAGGCGGAGACTGGGAGCGCATACTCAAGGCGGCAACATTCTACAAGGAGCTTTTCAATACCGTATGTCCAAATACCAAGGTCGTCCTTGGATCCGATCTTTACAAGAATAACGACGACTACTGGAAGCTAGTGGTCCAGATAGCAAGGCGCACGACTATAGCCCGCGCAACACGGACCCTTGTAATACAGGGAAGGAGCGAGAAGGACACCCTTCACGTGTCGCAATACCTCTATCCGATGATGCAGGCAGCCGACATTCATGCTCTTGACGTCGACATACCGCATGCCGGGATGGACCAGAGACGAATACATGTCCTTGCAAAGGAGGTCTTTGACGACCTAAAACTCCGCAGGATAGTGCCCATACATCACCACCTCATCCCCAGCCTTGTAGAACCGCCAAAGGTATCTGACGATGCGCTCAAGGAGGAGGTAGTGGCCGCAATGAAGATGAGCAAGTCCAAGGCAGGCTCAGCAATACCAATACTTGCCGACGAGGCGGAAGTCAATGCGATAATGAAGACCGCATGGTGCCCCGAGGGCGTCGTGGAAGAGAATCCAGTGCTGCAGCTGTGCCGATACATAATCTTCCCCACAACCAGCGAGCTTAATGTCGAGAGGCCGGCAAAGTTCGGCGGCGATGTTACCTATTCTGCTTATGGCGAACTCGAGTCGGATTTCAAAAACAGGAAGCTTCACCCAATGGACTTAAAGAATGCAGTTTCAAGATCAATATCTTCCCTGACCGCGCCGATAGTCAAGAAGTTCTCCAATCAAAAGGCGCAGCTCAAGGAGCTTTTCAAGCAATGATTTATTAAAAAGAACAGCGAAATCTCTTTGAGTCTGAATTATTATGGTAAGCACATACTTAACAATAGCAATCTCCGTAATAATGGGCTTCTCTGTATTCCTCTCAATGCCCATAGTGTTCTACAAGAAGCTAAGCGCAAGGAACATACTCTTCCTTAACGCACTGGCCGCAGGCATACTCGTATTCCTTCTTATGGACATATATGGCGATGTCGCCGCGATATTCGGCAATAGCACGATATCCAATCCGCTGGAGCTGCTATTCATTGCGGCGTTCATAATCATGTTCCTGTTCTTCATATTGCCCAAAGGCAGCAGGGATCCCGAAGAGAATCCAAAAAGGACATCGGTCCTTGCAGCAATAGGCATAGGCCTGCAAAATCTGACCGAGGGGCTTGTGTTCGGGTCATCTGCCGCAGCAGGCGCGCTAAGCATATATGTGATATCTGCCATAGGATTCACCCTTCAGAATATGACTGAGGGCTTTCCGATAGCTGCACCATTGCTCGGATCAAAGACGAAGATGGAGAAGAAGTTCGTCTCTGCCGCGTTCCTGATAAGCGGCATACCGACGATAATCGGCACAATAATAGGCCTTGTCTTCTTCTCAGACTATTTCATAGTCCTCTTCGATGCTTTTGCAAGCGCCGCCATACTTTACGTGGTTCTTGTACTGTTTCATGTGAACATAATAAAGGCAAAGGCAGGCAGCAAAGAGGAGACAGTCGACCTCAACTGGCTAAGTTACATCGGCATCCTTGTGGGCTTTTCAATTGCCTTCATAGTTAACTACCTGGTCGTAGCCTGAGAAATTAGCCATAGCCTTATTATTTCTTTTCTAATACTATATTCTTGGCGATATCAGTGCCTGAAGTACTCTCACAAGACGACGAAGAACTCCTGAAGTTTATCGAATCCGCAAAACCAAAAATCTACGTTGTAGGCGCAGGCGGCAGCGGATCAAACACCGCAACAAGGATGTCAGAGCTCAATATAGATGGAGCTTCAGTCATAGCCATGAACACGGACGCGCCGCATCTTGCAAGGACCAAGTCAAACAGGAAGGTGCTTTTGGGAAAGAAGATAACAAGAGGGCTCGGCGCGGGCAGCGATCCTAAAGTAGGAGAGGAGTCTGCGCTTGAAAGCAAGGAGGACATAAGGCACATACTCAGCGACGCACAGTTGGTATTCGTAACGTGCGGCCTTGGCGGAGGTACGGGTACCGGTTCTGCTCCAATAATAGCGCACCAGTCAAAGGAGCTCGGGGCCCTGACTGTCGGAGTCGTCACTCTCCCATTCACCAGCGAGGGAAAGCCGAGGATGAGAAATGCCCTCGAAGGACTCTCAAAGTTAAAGCGCTCAACTGACACTACGATAATAATACCAAACGACAAGCTCCTCACAGTAGCGCCAGACCTGCCTCTCAACATGGCATTCAAGATAAGCGACGAGATACTCTCCAATGCAACCAAGGGGATAATAGAGATGGTCACAAAGCCCGGAATGGTGAATCTCGACTTTGCGGACCTAAGGAGCGTGCTAAAGGATTCCGGTTACGCGGTCATAGGCATGGGCGAGGCAAATTCGGCGCAGTCAAACGACAGGGCGATGATAGCCATAGAGAACACGCTCAAGAGCCCGCTGCTCGATGTCGACATATCAACTGCAAAGAAGGCACTGGTAAACATCGTAGGCGGGGAGGACTTGACGCTTCGCGAGGCCGAGAGCATATTCCAGAACGTATCAAGCCGCATAAGTCCAGACGCGCTGCTCAAGTGGGGCGCGAGGATAGAGCCAAAGATGCAAAAGAGCACCCTTAAGGTCATGGTTGTCCTTAGCGGAGTAGAGTTTGCGGACTATTCCGAGGAAGGTATAAAGAAGAAGGTAAACGAGAACGGCGAAGTGGATCTTGACAAGATATTCGAGGAGTAGGATGAACGTAGTCGGCAAGCTCAAAGACTTTTATTCTGATGCAAAGCATGTGATGAGCGTCAGCTACAAGCCAGACCTGGATACATTCAAGAGGACGCTTAAGATAGTCTTGATAGGAATA
>DAIDLJ010000039.1 GCA_027449585.1 Microcaldota archaeon
ACCGAAAACTACTAGAAGAGCTCAAAAAGCAGCTTTTCAACTTCCAGAATCTTGACGTTTATTATAAGCTCAGCCAGTCTACGCTCTCTGCAGAATTTGTGTCGGGTCTCAAGAGCATAGGTGTGAAGGATGAACTGCTTTCCATTAGGGGGATATACACCAGTATGTTCGAGAAGATGGGCCGCCTGCCTGACCTCTCGGACAATGTGATGATCCATTATGTAAACAGGAGCAACAATGAGGTCGTTGCTGATCTTACAGTAAAGTACGACATCGACTCGCTCAACAAGGATTTAATATATGCTATGAAATATTGGAATGGAGAAAGGGATGCACTTGCTGTTCCAGAAGCTGAAAAATGGAAGTGCCGCGTCTGCAGATTCTTCGGAGACAAGTGCCTTACATGGTATCAAAAATGAGATTTTATGATTGATGGAAAAAATCTAAGCAAACCGAAACTTAGGGAGGAATTCTCGAAGAGAGCCAACGAGCACTATAAGGTGAAACTATTTGATGAAGAAGGTTTTTCAAGGCACACGTGCAAAATTTGCGGAAAGAACTTCTGGAGCATAGAAAACAGGGACACCTGTGAAGACAGCTCCCATACTGAATACTCTTTTTTCAGGGAAAGGCCTAGAAGCATAGGCTACGTAGATTTTTGGAAGAAGTTCGCAGACTTCTTCAAGGAGAATGGCCATGCAGAGATAAGCAGCTATCCCGTAGTGAGCCGTTGGCGGCAGGACCTTTACTTCACAATAGCAAGTATACAAGACTTCCAGAGAATAGAAAACGGCATGATGAGCTTCGAGTACAACAGCAATCCATTAATAGTGCCGCAAATGTGTCTTAGGTTTGGCGATATAGAGAATGTCGGAGTAACTGGAAGGCATTTTACCTCTTTCATGATGGCAGGGCAGCATGCATTCAACTATCCAAATGAGGGATACTGGAAGGACCGTACAATAGAACTCAATTACAATTTCCTAACCAAGTCACTGGGCGTGAAGAAGAGCGATTTAGTCTACAATGAAGATGTATGGGCCATGCCAGACTTCTCGGAGTTTGGCCCTTCGCTTGAGAGCTTTGCCGGAGGCGCAGAGCTGGTAAATAGCGTCTTTACCCAGTTCGAATACGTCGATGGAAAAGTAAGCGAACTGGCAGGAAAGGTCGTTGATGTGGGTTGGGGTTTCGAGAGGTTATTATGGTTTTACACCGGGCATGACAATGCATATGATGCAGTATTTAGCGACACAATAAAGAGGTTAAAGCCGAAACTTGGAATTGAGCTCGACACTGCCATGTTCAAAAAGTTTGCAAAGATAGCCGGAGAGCTCGACGTTGACGAGGTAAAGAACGCGCGTCAGAAGGAGATGCATCTTCTAAAATCTGTAGGCATAACCATGGAGGACTATGAGAAGCGGGTAAGGCCTTCTCAGGCGTTATATGCTGTCCTTGATCACACGCGAACGCTTCTCTTTGGGATAGCCTACGGTTCTCTCCCCTCAAACATCGGCGGAGGGTACAACTTACGGATCATACTGCGCAGGTCGATAGATTTTATAGAGAAGTATGGCCTTGGAATCACCATGCAGGATATAGCCGCCATGCAGGCCAGGGAGCTTAGCCCTCTTTATCCAGAATTGCAAAAGTGCGTAGACAACGGGGAATTTGCAGCTGTGATAGATATAGAGGAAAAGCGATACCTAAAGAGCCGAGAGAACTCCGGAAAGGTAGTCGATGCAATAATCGAAAAGGGCGAAAAACTTGATGATAAGAGGCTAAGGATCCTTTACGAAAGTAATGGAGTAACGCCTGATTTCATAAAGTCAGTTGCAGCAGAAAGGCACGTGAAAATAGATATGCCTGATAACATATACGAAGGGATGATAGTAGGAGACCTTGTGAAAAAGGACAAGCAGAAAGGACCTGTGATAAATGTGCCGTCAACAATCCCCGAAACCAAGCAGCTATATTATGATTTTGAGAGCAGCTCAAGATCAAAAGTGCTAATGGCAAAGGACAGGTACGTCATACTTGACAAGACCCCATTCTATCCAGAAGGAGGTGGGCAGGCTGCAGATCAAGGTACTATATCCGGAATAAAGGTGACCGACGTGCAGAAATACAACGGCGTCATAGTTCACACCCTAGAAAAGTCAATCGATCAGGTACGAGAATTAGCTGAAGGCTCTACAGTTGAAGCCGATGTAGACCTTGGCATAAGGTACAGGCTAATAGCGCACCATACGGCAACTCACCTGATAAGCGCAGCTGCAAGGAAGATAATAGGAAAGCATGCGTGGCAGGAAGGCGCAAAGAAGGAGCCAGACAAAGCGCACATAGACGTGGCGCACTTCGAGAGGTTCAGCGATGAGCAGCTCAATGAGATCGAAGATCAGGTAAATCAATGGCTACGGGCCGGGATAAAAGTAGATGTTAATATCATGGACAGGGGAAATGCCGAGTCAAAGTATGGGTTTGAGATATATCAGGGTCACGGTGTGCCTTCAAAGAAGATGCGCATAGTGCTCATAGAGTCAAAGGATGGCAAATTCATAGATGCAGAGGCATGCGGCGGCCTGCACGCAGTGAAAATCGAGAGTGCGGTTGCACTGATAAAGATAATAAGTTCCTATAGGCTTCATGATGGAATAAACCGAATAGAGTTCGTTGCAGGAGAGGCTGCGCTTGACAGGTTTAGAGCAGTAAGCAACACGCTATCACAAGCTGCGCAGAAATTGAACTCAGACCCGTTCAAGATACTTGATAAGATATCCTTCACTGAGGAAGAGAGCAGGAAGATGAGGAAGCAGCTTCAGGAGTTCAGGGAGGCCATGGCAGACCAGGCGGCAAGGGCATTGTCAGAATCCGACAGTGTGGAGAAAGAGATAGACGTGCCGAGGGACATGCTCAGGATAATTGCAACAAAGGTAATCGCACTTAATAGTAGCGCCATTGTTCTTCTAAAGAACAGGGATGGGGAGGTCGTTTGCGTTGCAGGAGAGAAGTCTGGAGGCGACGCGCTGAAGTTTCTAAAGGAGCATTCCAAAGGGAAGAAATTTGTTGGCGGAGGATCCGTGAAGTTTGCCGAAGGAAAGATTGCCTGATCTGGTGATTTGATGTACGATTGGCTATATCTTACTGTTATCTATCCAATAATATTCATATTTCCGGCATACGTTGCAAATGGGGCTCCAGTCATATTTGGCGGCGGAATGCCACTAGATTTCAACAGGCGGATCGGCAAGAAGAGGATATTTGGGAACCATAAAACCGTAAAAGGGCTGATAGCAGGAATATGCTCTGGCATAATAATTGCTTTTGCAGAATCCTTATTTCCAGGTTATGGGTTCATGCTCCTTGTTGGCACGGCGCAGTCTTTTGGCACACATGCCGGAGATCTACTAGGCAGCTTCATAAAGCGTCAAAAAGGATATACGGAGGGTGAAAAGTCCATAATAATGGATCAGTACCTGTTCCTCGTAATGGCACTGCTCTTCTCTATACCGTTTGGAAACTTGCCAAGTATCTATGGAATAATCTTTCTATTCATATTGACTGGAATAATGCACCCACTGACAAACCTTATTGCACACACACTTAAGTTGAAGGAAGTGCCCTGGTAAAACAAAGGGATTACAGGTTCCAGATCCAAGGCAGCGCATTAAGCACAAAGAGTAGTATTACAAGCCAGGTGATGCGTGACATCGTCTTCTTGCTCTTTATGCTTGTATTGAATATCCTCCACCCGTCAAAGCTTGGTATTGGCAGAAGATTCACGGCTGCTATGAGAAAATTCAATAGAAACGACAGCGCAAAAAACGCATAAAGGAAAGATATAATCGGTCCCGGACTAGGTCCTGCAAGTTTTGATGCGATGTCTATTCCGACTCCTATCTTGCCGGTACGGTTTGCAATTATTGAATAAGTGCTGGTGTTAGTTACTAATCCAACAACAGAATTCGGCTTGTCAATCTTTGCAGCTACCGCTATATCCGAAGGCCCGCTTATATTATATCCGTTCCATTTCAGAATTGCAGATCCAGGCACAACATTTGCCAGATATGCCGGGCTGTTTGGCACAACATACGATATATACATGTAATTTTGCGGAGTATGTGGCATGACTGTATAGAACATTATAAACATCGGTATGAACATTATCAGGCAAAGAAGCATATTGGCAGAGATTCCTGCGGCGGATATCCTGTTCTGAAGCTTCCCGCTAAGCCTTCCTATCGCCTTCTCGTCAGGCTCGACAAACGCGCCTATCGGTATAAGCCCGAAGGCAAGAATGCCCGATGATTTCACTTTTATTTTTTCTATCCTTGCAAGTATCCCATGTGAAAATTCATGCACAATTAGTAGTAATGCGAAGGCGAGCAGGCCTGGTATTAGTGGTATGGTTATTCCGGGTATTATTGGCGCAACTCCCGGTATGCTGTTCCCCAGTCCAGAATAATTCGGAGTGGAAGTCAGTGCAGTCACTGCCACCAGTAGTATCCCATAAACTGCAAGC
>DAIDLJ010000040.1:0-236 GCA_027449585.1 Microcaldota archaeon
AGTTCCGGACAAGAGCGAAGACGTGATCTACCCACAACTGAGGAAGGTAAGCGGGCAGATACTGCGGCATCTTGAACAGAACGGATTCAATGCCTATTTCGTAACCCAATTCATCTCGGAAAGAGAAGGAATAATATTCATGGCAGCCCCAAAGCAGCAAATCAGGTCAAGGATGGTAAGGGGACCAAGCGCCTTCATTCCGGGGGCGACGGCCGCATTCATGAAAAAGCATTCCA
>DAIDLJ010000040.1:246-4379 GCA_027449585.1 Microcaldota archaeon
CCTTGAGAAGACCGATGTGGCTACTGTAGAGGAGGCACTGAGAAATCTTCCAAAAGCTGTTCTTGTCCACAAGGACATAAATCTAAGGAATGCAAAGATATCTGTAAACAAAGTCGCCCCCGATTACGCAATACTTCTTTACGCAGAGCTGCAGAGGAAAATATTCATATAATCAGATAACCTTCTTTCCAAGAAGTTTTGCCATGCCGTTGAGTTCCCCAAGCATGTCTATCTCCTCCCCCCGTTTCCTTCCTCTTATTATACCAATTATTTGAGTCAGGGCCTTACTGCCTCCCATTACTTCATTAACAGATTTATAATTTGCAAGGGAATTTACGCCACAGTAGTCTATGGCCTCCGATACTATGTTCCCCTCCGCCTTCCTTGCGCTATAGCCCCTCTTTCTCATCCGGTCAAGTAGCGTCTTAAGGTGCTCCCTAATTACTATTGCGATGGCTCCACGTATCTTGATATCGCACAGAAGATGACCCTCTATTATTACGAATTCCGCCTTGCTGATTCTTATTCTTCTCTCCAGTTCGTTCCGCAATCCTTTCATGTTTGCGATTATCTCTCCGCCTGCCGATTTTTTCCTGTAAAGATGGAGATTCTTTACGATTTCGTTTGCCTCTATAAGCTCTGAATTTCCAAGCTTCTTTGCCAGACGTCTGGCAAGGGTACTCTTTCCAGAGGCGGGAGTTCCAGTTATGACTATTACTCTCTTCATTCAAAACTCCGTGATTATCCTGTGGTGAAAAATTCGGTTGCGTTATCAAGGGCTGCCATTATCGTGTCCATTGAATTTTCCACTATAAGTATTCTGCTGTCTGGCATCTGCACAGACAGTAGGCAGTTCTTGCTGCCTGAGAAGAACCAGTTGCCTATTGCGTATTTCCTATAGCTTGCAGATAGATCCAATATGTAATTTGCACCATTTATCAGTTTTGTTACAAGCATGTCTGCCTGCCCGTCATAATTGTCCAGGTATATTGTCTCCACTGCCTGGTCTCCAACATCCATAGATGCAGGCTTTACGAAAGGCACCCTCCCTATACCTGCCTTGCTGCTTATTGCCTGCCCTATCTGCGTATGAAGCGCGTCTATATCTTCAAGCTGCCTAGTGAACTCCTCCTCCTCTGTCTGCAGGCCGCTGAGCAGATCTGTAAAATACGACTCAACATCGTTCCTTATCTTCTCAACAATGTCTGATACTCCGACTAGATCCTGGTATTTCCTGGGATCTGAGAGCAGCTCCCTAAGGCTCACCTTGTATTTGTCATTTATTTCGGATTCCATGTCTCTTACAAAGACATCAGTGCTATCGTCCCAAGGTACAGTCTGATCATCATCCGCCATAAAATCAGATTATATCCTCGCCTTAACTACTTAAACCTTTTGCAGGCTATGAGCAATCTATATTATATTTAAGTGAATATCTGTTAACCATGCAGGACACTCACGATCTGGATTTCGCCTACAGATACCCATTCTCAAAGGAGGCCAGAGAGATAATAGCTCAGTCTGCGGGCTCTATAGATGATAATCTAATAAGTATGGGCAAGCTCAGGGTGGAGGAGGATCTCAACCGTGCGGAGATATCCCATTCAAGGCTAAACATGGTCGATATAAAGAAAGCCTATGTCTTAAGCTATGTATATTCAAGGATGATAATAAGTGCGATAGGCAACCAAATACACCTTGATAGGTATGTGCGCTCTGAGGCAAAGCGTGCAAGATCAGCATTGGAATCGGACACGCTGCCCAATATGATAAAGTTAATGGCTGAGTTGGATCTGCGCATGAGCTACTCAGATGGGCGCTTCATAATAAGTCTTCCTAGCTTCCTCACGTTCTCATCCGGAGATCAGGGGCTTAGTCTGGTGAAGCAGGAACTGGGAAAGGGACTGGTTTATCTTGACAAGGAAAATGCAATGGGTCTTATCGAGAAGGCCATAGCAGCAGAGGTACGAAGGAAGCTGCCGATACCTCTATCTGATCTTCCCAAGCGCATAATAGCGGAGTCGAAAGGCGTGAAGCTGCCAAAGATAAACACGCGGGTAGAGATAAGAGAGGGAAGCTATAGATGGATAGAAAAGATATTATCAAATCCGATAGGAGATGTAAGGCACAGGACCGTAAATCTCATACTGGCGCCATATCTTACAAACATAAAAGGTCTAAGCGAAGAGGAGGCTGCGTCCATAATAATCGAGTTCATAGAGCGGTGCAAGCAGATAAATCCCGACACCAAGGTAAATTCTTCCTACATAAAGTACCAGTGCAAGTATTCAAAGAGCAAGGGGATGAAACCGCTCTCCCTTGAGAAGGCCCGCGAACTCTATAGGGGCGTGCTTGAGCTCGATTGAGATGGTATGATGTCCGAAATAAAGAGCCTTTGCCATATCTGTTCAAAGGTGGCCGATAAAGCGTGCAGATTGTGCGGCAGGCCTACCTGCAGAGCTCACCTAAAGGATGGGATCTGCGCAAGCCATGCTAAAAGTTAGGAAGTAGCCCAAGTATATACTATTTTTATACTCCAGCAAAATCAACTGCCGAAGTGCCTTTGGGAAAAGCCCTTCCATTCTGCGCGACTACAGGCAGCCCTATCTCCTCAGCTATCTTCATAAGCTCTGATACGTCTACTTGCCTATCGGTCGAAAGCACGAAATAGTTTACGTTTCCCATATCTATCTTCTTCACAGTGAACGTAAGCTGCTGAAACATGCCGCTCCTTACAACCCTTATCTTTACAGACCCTTTTTTGATTGCCTCTTTTGCCTTCTGAGAAAGTTCCATAATTAAACTAGCCCGTTCCAATTACCTCTAACCACGCAAATAATATTAACTTATCTCGCGCTATCTAATCTGATGGACGCGACCATACTAGCAATACTGATATTCATTGCATTTTCAATATTCACTCCCATATCTTTGATAATCACCTCAAGAACCCTGAGGCGTAACACAAAAAGAAACAGCGTGAAGGATTCATCCTACGAGAGCGGCGAGGAGAGCACAGGCAGCAGGATAAGCATAATGAATGAGTATCTGCATTACTTTTCGATGTTCATAGCATTTGAGATAATAACGGCGATAATTCTGGTCTGGGCGCCTTTAGCAAAGACCGTGCCCGAGATTCCAAGCATTGCCGTTCTGGGTCTACTTGTTGTTGCGGCACTGCTCGAGGGAATAACCCTGCTCATAGCTAAGATGGCATGATTATATGGTAGAAGAGAACGAGAATAACAGCGCAGAATTCATGGACGCAAAGAAGGAGATGGACAAGCTTGTCTACGAATCCCTCAAAGACCAGGAGATAAAGCCCAATGCAGTTTTTGCAAAGCTCTCGGAGCTTACAAAGGCATTTCCCCTCACAAAAGGCATTGTAAACTGGTCAAGGAAGAATTCGCTCTGGCCAATGCAGTTCGGCCTGGCGTGCTGCGCGGTAGAACTCATGGACTTTGGCGCTGCGCGCATAGACGCCGAGCGTAAGGGATATCTCCTATTTAGAGGGACTCCTAGGCAGTGCGATGTCATGATAGTTGCAGGTTGGGTCACAAAATCAATGGTCCCTGAGGTCAAGCGGCTCTACGAGCAGATGTCCAAGCCGCGATATGTGGTGGCATTTGGCGAATGTGCCACGTGCGGTGGGCCATGGTGGGAGAGCTATAACATAATAAAGGGCATAGATGAGGTGCTTCCGGTAGATGTATTCGTGGCCGGGTGCCCTCCAAGGCCCGAGAATCTATTTGCAGCGCTGATGAAGCTGCAGAAGAAAGTTGGTGGTAGTATTGAAGATTGAGAGAGAGAATCTGATGCCCACCGTAAGCAGGATGAAGTCCGAAGGCTTTGACTATCTAATTAAGATAACCGCCGTAGACTATGCCGACCATATCGATGCGATATATCTGCTAAGGAACTTCGAGTCATCAAAGGATGAAGTCATTGAAGTAAGTCTTGACCCATCCGATCTATGGCTCCCGACCGTAATCAACATACACAAGTCTGCCGATTGGTACGAGCGGGAACTTTCAGAGATGTTTGGCATAGAGATAAAAGGAAGGCACGCGCCACGACTTCTTCTCGAAAAATGGGACGGTACGGAATTCCCCCTTAGGAAGAGTTTCACATGG
>DAIDLJ010000041.1 GCA_027449585.1 Microcaldota archaeon
ATAAAATCGACGTCTTAGCCCAATTTTGCACGGACCACTAAAGATGGATATTTGTGACCGAACGTCTGCATGATTTATCTATAAAAGTCAATATAACCAGAGTCTAACGTCCAGGGTCCGCTTCCGCATCTTCCAGTGCTAGAAACTCCCATCCTTAAATGCGTAGAATTCACTAATTGTATAAGGATTGCCGGCCTACTTGGGATTTCATAGGAAGAGAATGTCTGCTGGGTTGTCTGATAGCAATAGATGTCCTCACCAGGAGTGATGCTATTGAAATTCCTGTTTACAGTTCCTGAAGATGACGGAACAAAGTAATAAGCTGCAGATGGCAGGCCGAGCGAGTACATTGAGGTTCCCACCGAGAATATTCCAATGCTCGTATTTATTTCGTCGTATACCAACGCGAGGTTCGGGTCCTCAACAAAAGCAGGCCCCACTGAGAAAAATGCGTTACTTGAACCGCATGATGGTAGGTCCGCGGGCATGTGAAGGGCCTCTACAGCACTCGTAGTATTAGTGAGGTAGGTTGAATTCTGATTTGCCACGTTTTGCTGTTGAACTGCAGTTGTGCTGTTATGATATGGGTAGTTCTGGCTTCCAACTGTCGAAGGAGCATTCGGCAACTGTTGCAGTGTATTGTGTTGGAGCAGAGGCCCGACAAAGAAAACAGCGGCCATTATAACAACTACTACTGCTATGAGCAGAATGTTGCCGCGCATAATTTAATATCCAAAAAATCTTTTATATATGTCTATTCATATTATCACTCAGTTATCTAGAAAACTAAATTACTGTATACTCCTGGATTTATGCAAATTCTTTCCAAGTACGCGTTACACTATTCATCTGCTTTAATACTTTGCACTCACCACACCATTAATCTTTAATATGAGTCAAATAGAGACTTAAAATGTGATATTCTATGCATGTCGTGCAGAGTAACAGAGCTAATTCTGGGATGCTTTTCATAGGGTTGTACCGGTCATATTCTGCAGTCAATACACTGAACTGGACCTTCGATACATATGTGGGAATGAAAGACTCCTTCGTGCAGAAGCCGATAATAAACGTCTTCAAACCAACGCTTGTGGAAATGATGTCCGTTCCAGTGCAATGGCAAGAGAGCATGCGCAATCATGCAGATTCGAACAGTTCTCAGATAGCGGGTCTTGTGCATCTAGGCCGGATAGGCGTTACCATTCGCGAAAAGAGGGACAGGACCATACTCTATACGGCAAGCTACTTCCCAAGGTCCACATTCAATAGGACCGAGGCTCCGGGATTGGGATATGCTACCGAGGCCATGATAATTCTTCACATGCGACCAAGCATAACGCACGTGAGTACAACTATAGATGCAAGTGCGGCCCGCAGAAGGCAACTAGAGCGGGCAAATCTTCCATACTACACGCCGACTCCTGTTGATGAGTGGCTTGAAGGGCTACGCCGCGGATTGCAATTGAGTTTGAGGAGAAATGAAGAGACAATGCAATAGTCTTCAACTATCTGTTATTCGAAATTCCCCCGAATATTAAAGCGTATATATCAGAAAAATCATAATATAACTGTGAAGTAATGGTTGAAGCAATGTCGCAGCAAAAGGAACGAAGGCACGTGTTAGTTACTGGTTTATCTGGCACTGGAAAGACTACTTTATACGAGTTATTTAGGAATAAAAACATTCCTGCAGTGGATGCGGATCAGATGCTTTTAAAGTGGGGTAGGAAGGGCGATCAGATAGAAAAAGGAGCGTCTTTTGGATGGCTGCTTAAAAATAGGCCAAACTGGGACGTCAAAGAGCTTAAGGAGCTGCTTAGGGACAATGACGAAATATATGTCTTTGGTATAGCACTGAACATGCCCAAAGCCGCGATGAAGAATTTCGACCAGGTGATATACCTCAAGGCGCCCAGCAGGCTCTTGAAAGAGCGACTTAAGATCCAAAGAGCCAATCCGTACGGCACAACCAAGGCGCAGAGAGAATTGGTCATGTTTGTAAAACCTGCACTAGATTTTGTAGCAAGTGCGGCGGCACTTGTAAGCAAAAGACTCAGGCTTCTTGATGCCTCGGTCACTCCTGACCGGCTTTTTCTTGAGATAATTAACGGAAATGCGAAAAAGTAGGCTGTCAGATTGACATAAATTTATTAATTATTACCAATAATAGCTTATCATTGGTATCTATGAAGACCTATGCTGGTTCTGGAATTGCGATACTTGTTGACATTATCGGGGCGATAGTTATAGGATACCTATTTTCGCTCTTTTCAGGTGCTGCCACTGGGGCCATAGTCTTCATAATCGCTCTGCTTATGCTTTTCGGGATGTCGATAAGGGTGATCAGCGAATGGAACAGGATGCCAGTGCTTAGGCTTGGGAGATATCAGGGAATAGTTGGCCCAGGATTGGTTACAATCATGCCAATAATCGATGCTACCCCGTACAGTCTTGACCTTAGGGTCATAAGCACAACTTTCAGCGCAGAGCAGACCCTTACCAAGGACAATGTTCCGGTCAATGTTGATGCGATACTCTTCTGGCAGGTCGAGGATCCTGAAAAGACGGTGCTAAACGTCCAGTCATATTTCGATTCGATGCAGCTCGCCGCGCAGACAGCTCTCAGAGATATAATAGGAAAGTCAAACCTCACAGACATGCTCGCCGGAAGGGATGTTATAGGCCAGGCGATACAGGAGCTGATAGAGGATCGGGCAGAGAATTGGGGCGTGAAGGCCATACAGGTAGAGATAAGGGACGTTAAGATACCTCAGGACCTGCAGGATGCGATGGCCCGTGTTGCTACTGCAGAGAGGGAAAAGAATGCAAGAGTCACACTAGCAGAATCCGAATCTCTGGCGGCAGACAAGATGATAGAGGCGGCGGAGAAGTACAAGGTCGACCCCGCAGCAATGCAGCTCAGGGCGCTAAATATGATGTACGAAATGAGCCTGAATGGTAAGAATCTGATGATCTTCGTGCCGACAGAGAGCAAGGGGCTGTCCATGCCAACTCCGATAGGCATAATGGGCTTTGATGACCTGCAACAGGCAGCTAAAAAGGGCACCGCAGCGAAAAAGCCTGCAAAGGCTCCAGACAAGACTGCCTAGATTGTAGACGCATTTAGGATTTGACTTTTTTGACCGAGTAAGTGGCACGTATGAATACTCTGGTCTCTTTTATCGAGTCTATCTTAAGTCCTGTGCCACTAGCAATCGATCCGAGCTCACCCCTGTTCATCCTATGCGCTTGCAGGAACCCTATCAGCGGCAGATCCTTTCCTTTCTTCATCTCGTATATCATGATCTTACCATCCTTCTTCAGAAATCCCGAAAGGTATTCCAGCGACTCCTTCTTGTGCGCCCAGTGATGGAAGGACATCGTGCTGCATATAATATCAAACTTCTGCTTGAAGGGCACCATAAGGCTGTAGCCAAGTCCAACTTTTACACCATATCTGCTTAACCTTCTCCTTGCGATTTCGACCATGGTCTGCGAAGGATCCACGCAGTATATCCTTGCTCTACTTCGCATCCGTGCAAGCTTCTCTGGCAGGATTCCAGGCCCAGTGCCAACATCTAGTATGGTGATTTCTCTACCATTCTCTTCTTTCTCAAGCATGTCTCTAGCTGCGAAGTCGTAGAGAAGGTTTCCTCCAAGCAAAGCAAGCAGATTATAAATGTGCGAAGTTATCCTGCCGAAGCGCTCCTCCCCTTCAAGATCCATATCTGCAATAGCCATCATAAGTAAATGAATCACCATCCATAAAAATTCAACACATAAAATGGCATAAGCCAGAAATAGCTGCCAAATGGTTTGTTAGCCTAGGAAAGTCGTGCGTATATACCTTCGC
>DAIDLJ010000042.1:0-229 GCA_027449585.1 Microcaldota archaeon
AAAAATAGTGGAAGCGCGAAAAAGGTAGCTTTTCGTCGGAAAAATGACTTGCGCAAATGGGCCTTAAACCTTTCATCGTTTTCTTTTGGTATAATTACAAGCCTGTCAAAACACGCTCTGCAAACGCAAATGCGAAACAGCAAACGAACATGCAAACTATTTGGGAAAAACTAAGAGATTATTGGACAGCAGAAAGACATATGAAGGATAATTGCTGCCATACTCTTCA
>DAIDLJ010000042.1:239-3835 GCA_027449585.1 Microcaldota archaeon
GATGGAGGGACGGAAAGATCTTTGGAAGACTGGACTGCAAGTCTGGAATGAGAATGAAAAAGGAGAGTCGAGTATTCTTTGCGACTCTTGAGGATGCCATAAAGCAGGGATACAGGCCATGCAACAAGTGCAAGCCATTAAGCCAGAAGGACTTCGAACTGATAAAAGGACTTGTCAGGGAAGACACTCTTGAAGACTTTTACCATAGGGATCTAAGGAGAACCTAATAAAGAAGGATAATTGTAGAAAAACTAGGAGATTATTGGTTAATCCCTGTGCGCTTCGAAGAATGCATCGTGCGGCTTGTTGCCATCAACCTTGATCGAGTTCTTCATGTTGTACATCCTTGCATCAGCCATTGCAAATGCCTTCTGCATCGAATCCTCTGATGAATGGTATGTTGCGACTCCAAGTGAGACTATAATTGGCTCATTGGTTCCGCTGACAGTTATCTTCTCAAGGTTGTTAATTACCCTGTTTACGAATACGTTTGCAACTCTTGTTGCGAAATGCGATGCCATTATCGGATTTGAGTGTGAAACATCAACAGGAAGCACGACTACAAATTCGTCTCCTCCGGTTCTTGCCACTGTATCGGTTCCGTGCCTTGCAAGATCGGTGAGCACGCCTGCAACGGCCTTTATCATACTGTCTCCTGCCTCGTGACCGTAATTGTCATTTATCAGCTTTAGATTGTTGACATCGATTACTATGACTGCGACGTCCCGGTATACATTTTCAGTTGTCTCTCTCTTGAGCCTGCTCTCGTGCTTAGAGAACTCGAAGTCAAGTGCCCTTCTGTTATTCAGTCCAGTAAGCGGGTCCTCATGTGCAAGGGACAAGGCGGCGTCTCTTTGCGCCTTCATCTCTGTTAGTTCATTCTTGAGTGTTCTTTTTGAAGGTCCGAATAGTGCCATATAGTATCTGAAATGATAGTGTATTTTCTGGTATATAAAGTGGGTCTTTTTGCAATTTTCACCAGCATACTGTCAAACTTTGTCATAAGTAAGAACTATATTAGAATAACTAAAATAATGTTAGAATTAATTATTTAATGACATTTTTCATGCAAAACTACATCCAAATACGCATGACAGTCAACTTTATTAAGAGAAAGGAACCAATATTATCCAGGTAGAATTTATGCCAAAGACAACTACAACAGCAAAAGGAAATGTGATGGATGTCACAAACGTTTCTGTACTGCAGCTACTCGGAGGACTTCTGTTCCTCGCAGTCGCATGGGAGCTTTGGGGCGTTGCTTCATCTCCTGCAAATTGGACTGGAGGACTGACTGGAAGCGCTCTGTTTGCAACTGTATTCTATGCAGTGGCAGTACTTAGCAGCCTTGCAGTGTTCTTCGGAAGTTTGAAGGGGGCAGGCGGATGGATGGTGAAGAAGAGGGCAATGATGGCCGGATTCACACTGGCATTGCTCACGGCATCAAACTCGACGCTATTCGTTGCGACGTTGATAGGATTCCTCGCAGTGGTTTTCGGCTCAAAGCATGGCCCAATGGGCGGAGCAGGATGCCAGTGCATGGAGTGCAACTGCGCAAAGTAAGATCAACACCTTGCTTTTTTCTTTTCCTTTTCTTCTTTTTATTTTTCCAACTTTACTTCAAAGTTAATGCCGGATTCAAACAGGAATAAAAGCTTTCATGGACATAATATTGCTGTTTAGATGCCAGTCCTTTCTAGATTAAGCGCTTATGCAGGGAACCCAATAGAGGATACAGACGAGCTTGCAGTAAGACTCAAGAAGAAGGGTAAAAAGATAATAAAGCTAAATCAGGGCAATCCAACGGCGATATTTCCAACCCCGAAGTACATCATAGATGCCTACGTAAGCGCCCTCAAGGAGGGCAAGACAGGATATTCATTCCATGCAGGCATACCCGAATTGCGCCAGGCAGTTGCTGATAGGCAAAATAGACTTTACGATGCGGATTTCGGTCTTGAAGACGTGATAATAACCCAGGGTGTCAGCGAGTCAATATCCTTCATAAACTCGACGTTCGTGGATCCTGGGGACAGGGCAGTGCTTCTTAGGCCCTACTATCCTACCTATCTCACCTTCCTTAAGACGGTTGGCGGAGTGCCGCTCTTTGCCGATTATTCCGAGAAGGAAGGCTTCAAGTTCAATCCGGATAGCCTCGAAAAAGCTCTCAAAAAGGAGAGGAAGATGCCCAAGTTCATGATATTCTCAAATCCATGCAATCCGACCGGCACAGTCATGCGCAGAGACGAGCTCAAGGAAGTAGTCGAGATAATGAATGACCATGGAATATTCCTTATAAGCGATGAGATATACGATGAGATAGTCTTCAATGGGGCCAAATTCACCAGCATATCGGAGGTTGCGAAAGGAACCAAATATGCAATAATCGGTGGGGCTTCAAAGAACTTTGATGCCACTGGATTTAGGATCGGCTACATGATTGTGCCCGAAAAAGACAAGACTTCGATAGACGTGAACAGGAAGATACGTGATTATGCAAAGATGAGGTTGTCGTCAAATACTACTGCGCAATATGCATTCGCAAAGGCCCTTGAGAACAGAAAGGAGCATGAAAAGGCGATACGTGGCATGGTGGACAAGATCAAGAACAGGGTCAACAAGTCATGTGAGGTAATAAACGAAGGAAAATACATGCAGGTAGTGCAGCCAAACGGGGCATTCTATCTGCTCCCAAAGATTGACATGAAAAACTTGAGGCTGAAGAACGATTTTGATGTGGTCCAAAAACTTCTTCTTGAGGAAGGTGTGCAGGTCAGCAGGGGATCGGGATTCGGCGCTCCTGATCACATAAGGATAGTTGCCCTTGCACCAGAAGACATATTAGAACTAGCAATCAGAAAGATAGATAAATTCTTTGTGAAGCATTCTAAGTAAGGAGGCATCGTCTAGTGGTAGGATAGCGCCTTTACACGGCGCGGGCCTGGGTTCAATTCCCTGTGCCTCCATTGAACTTCAAGTCACATGGCAAAGCACGTTATGTAAATAGCTAATCAGGTAGGGACAAAGTATATTGTGAAAGTAATTGATTGGCCAGGAAGATGGCAAAAGGTTTTTGATCTCCTTTATCTGCTTCTTCTATTGCGTTGTAATATTGCTCCTTATTGGAAACTTCAATTATTACTGGGGGAAATTTATTTCTAAGCAATATCCAGTTCATAAGCAGTCTTGCACTTCTCCCATTGCCATCTGTGAATGGATGTATATTTACAAATCTATTGTGTAATAATGCGGCGAGTTCTATCGGATGCAAGGTTCTCTTTTCAGAATAAAATTCTGCAAATAGTTCTTCGAGTAATTTTGGAACATCAGTGGATTTTGGTGGGATATGCTCAGAACCAGATATTCTCACTTCGTTATCTCTATAATTGCCTTGTATCCTACAAGAAGTGTTTTTTGTTATTTCATATTGCATTTTACAGGCAAATTTCTTATTCAGCCTATTTTTATATGATTTAATAAAATTCCACGCATCGACCGCATTAAGAGTCTCAATTACATCGTCTGTGCGCGTGCCTTCAGGAGCTATCCTATCACTAAGTACTAATGCTGTCTGCCTAAGTGTTAGGCGATTGCCT
>DAIDLJ010000043.1 GCA_027449585.1 Microcaldota archaeon
CGGATTTCCGGTGGTGAGGCTCTATGAGATAAGAACCGTCCTCAAGCTTAAGGGAATAAGCGACGGATACCTCAAGCGAATGATAAATTACCTGCTTGGCAAGGGCGAATTGAAACGCATAACCAGCGGCATATACACGCTGCACGATGACATCATGGTTGCAGGTTTTGCATTCCAGCCCTTTTATTATGGACTGGAAAGCGCCCTTACGATAAGAAAGCTCTGGGAGCAGGGTACAAATCCCGTAGTTATGACAACAAGGAAAGTGCGCCAGGGGATGAGAACGTTCGACAATAGCAATTATTTAGTGAAACACGTTAGAAGAAGGCTGTTTTTCGGCTATGAGCTTGTTAGGTATTATGATTTTTGGATTCCAGTATCAGATATCGAAAAGACTCTCATAGACCTGGTCTACTTTGGCCGCCATGTGCGCGCAGACGTAATTGCGCAGCTCAAGCGCGATGCAGACAGGGCGCGGCTCAGGAAGTACCTCGAGGCATACAACCAAAGTATCCGGGACAAGGTCTGGGAATTAATGAAATGAACCTTGGAGAAGGTCAATCCGTATTAGCATATTCGCCGGGATAGGGATTTCCATGGGCAGGTATCGTAACCCAATTTGAACCCTAAAAGCCCGAAGGCCACCAGATCTCGAGTTTCGCCATGTCTTCTGGCGCGATACCGGATTCTGCCATCCCGGCGCAGTAATAAGAGTTTGAAACGATAAAAGTAATAAATACCTACTTGTCAATTATATTGAATTGCGTCTGATTTGAATGGTTGCTACTTTGAAGAAGTCGACAATGAGGCTCCTAGTCGTCCTCCTGTTCGTATTTCTCACGCTCTCGGGACTTGTCTTCTCGCTCTATCTGATCTACTTCGGGGCGCACACCATATACAACTACGCTCTTGCCGGGCTCTTCATAGCCCTCTCGCTGATATCGGGATTCTTCAACATCTTCATAGCCTATTCATACTACCGGTCCTCCTTCTACAACGAGTATCTCGAGGGGATAAAGCGGTACCTCAAGCCCCTTGCGCGACATCCAAGCGTCGCAGTGGTGATGCCAGTATACAATGAGGATGCAAAGACCGTCAAGAGGAACATGCTAAGGCTCAGGAGCCTTAAGTACCCAGGGACACTGCTGCACTTCTACCTCCTGGACGACTCCACAAGGCAGGAGATAAGGGACGAACTTAGCAGCTTTGCCGCAAGCGAGGGCATAATTTACCTGCACAGGGACGATCGCAAGGGCTTCAAGGCCGGCGCCCTCAACAACATGCTCAAGCACTCAAAGGAGGAGTACATAGCGCTCTTCGACTACGACGAATACCTGACAAACACTGCCTTCCTAGAGGACCTGCTTCCGTATTTCGATGACAAGAAGCTCTCATACATACAGACTGAGAAGAGGTACTTCAAGGGAACATTCTTCTCCGACACCGTCGATCTCTTCGACGCGTTCTTCTTTAGTTTCGTGCAGCCTTCAAGGGCGCTCAACAACACGGCGATATTTGCCGGCTCTTGCGGCCTCATAAGGAGATCGCGCTCGACAGAATAGGCGGTTTTCCCGAGTACATAATAGAGGACACCTTCTTTAGCCTAGAGTCCGACATGCACAACTACACGAGCATATACCTGCCCAAGGTGTACGCATACGGCAAGCCGATAACCACCTTCACCGACCTGGTCAAGCAGCAGTGGAGATACAACTACGGCGACACGCAGTTCATGCTCTACTACATGAACCGGATGAAGGATCCAAGCATAAAGAAGCAGACGCTCATGTCAAAGATAGACTATGTTACGCACGGCCTTGGGATGAACTATGTCTCGATCATACTGATAATGTTCACCATCATGTCAGTTTTGATCATATTCTCTGCCGTCTCGCCCTCGCAGGTCACGGTCACAGATCTCGTCCAGGCAAAATACATAACTACGGCGATGGAGATACTTGGGATAAGCACCTTCGTGATGAGCATCCTTGCCCCCATGGCCCTCACAAAGATCCACTTCAAGTCGATGAGGAAGGGCTTTATGGTCTTCATGCTTAACTTCTCGCTCTCATTCGTGAGGACAAAGGCGGCCATAGCCGCCTCGACAAACAGCAACCCCCGCGCCGGATGGGCAAAGGGCGAGGAGAGCAACATGAAGAACAAGATAGTGCACACGCTCAAGACCACGATGACAGAGACCGCATTCTCCTCATCCCTATTGGTGCTGGGCCTATTCGCCTTCCTGCTCAACAACGTCTACGGTGCGGTATGGCTGCTATGGTATGCGCTCCTCTACTCTTCGACCTTCGTTCTCTTCTACAAATACGGATAGGTGGCCTGCTTGATATACATGAATAGCTTTGACTCCCCCAAAGGCATAGTGATAGCGATGTGCGACGAGGAGCTGCTGGGCAAGGTCTTCACCGAGGGCAAGATAGTGCTGGACCTCAAGCAGTATGGCGGCTTCTACAAGGGAAGGCTGGTCAGCGAGGCCATTGCGGCTGCGTCCATAAGCGATGCGGTATACTCCGCAAACGTTGTGGGAGAGAGGAGCGTGAAGCTCTTCATAGACGCGGGGCTTGTGCGCCCCGAAGAGGTAAAGTCCGTGCAGGGGGTACCAATGCTCCATCTCTTCAAGGTAGAGAAGTGACTCGCCTATATTATATACTATATATAGGATTTCAGAAAAAAGGCCTGGTATGGGCCCAATTAATGATAAAATAAGCTGTTTTAGCCCCCTTTGAGCTTCAATATCGCTTCAGCTATGTCTCCATTGGTCTCTTCAAGAGCGGACCTGGCAAGGCTCTCATCAGAGACTCCTGCCTGCTGCATCACGAGCTTAACGTCATCCTCGCCTATCTCTACCTTTGCAGCATTCTTCTCCACCTCCCTGACCTCCCCGCTCACATTACCTTTTGCATCGATCCTTGTGACCTGGGGATTCTCTATAACTATGTCCATCTCCTCTCCTTCAATGACCACCCTTCCAGCCCTTATCTCGGAGGACTTTATCCCCATACTGTCCATCAGCTTCTTGAGCTGCCTGGGATCAACATTCGGCATCATATAATCAATCCTATATCGATTCTATTCGACTCTATTACCAACTCTATATTCTCTGCAAAGGTTTATAATCCGATTTTGCGAATAATATATCATGGAGAAAGGAGCATCGCAAAGTCCAAGGGCAAAAATGCAAATGG
>DAIDLJ010000044.1 GCA_027449585.1 Microcaldota archaeon
TGGCCCATGTCTATCTTGGTCCTGTTTAGTGAACCTGGAATAACTATTGAGGCATTCACAGTCAATACGATCAGCATTATTGCCATGATTGCCGTATTTATGGCAAGCCTGCTGCAGGAAATGCGATTGAACATCAAATCATATAGTGCATTATATCGGATTTCCTATATTTATATTTTACCTCAAGTGATTTTTGCGCCAAATCAGGGCGCCCGAAAGAGTTAAAATATTTGATAATGTAAGCTATGGTGATACTGATGCCTAATCAGCGAAAAGAGAGCACAATTGTCGTTGTAGACCCGAAGCTCGTCATGGAGCGCTATCTTCAATATAGGGAGAACCACAAGGGATGGCATATCTTCCGCACGCTTTACTGGAGCATATACTTCCTAGTCATTGGCGCGCTTCTTGTATACTACAATTCCATATTCTCATCGGCAACTGCATTCCTCGGAACAGCCTCCCTGGTCCTTGCAGTAATGTTGATACTATACGGACTCACCGAAGCGCTGCACCATCAGCTGATGAGAAAGTACAACTGAAGGAAATACTGAACTGATATCGATGGACTTTTCCATACCGAATATATATGCCCACAAGAATCTCAAGTTCCTCATAGCCGTGCCTTTGCTGCTCATGATTCTTGGCATATATATGTCGCACAACATAATACTTGATTCGTCCTTAAGCGGCGGATCAAGCCTTACGCTTCAGGCAAACACGAGCCTTTCTGCATCGCAGATCGCATCCGAGCTCTCAAGCAGGTTCAATGTCCCAGCCCCTACTGTCCAGGTAAGTTCAGGCACTGTGCTAATAACCGTGCCGTCAAACAAGAGCCTGGCAAGTGCGGAGTCATACCTGCTGCTCCTATATCAGGCGCATTCGAACTATTCGCAGTACGTGCTAAATGCCACCAATTACGGCTTTGCCCTATCAAAGAGTCCGTCAAACCAGACAATACAAAGGCTTTATGATCAGGCGCAGGCTGGGAAGAACAGCTCACTTGTGCAGGTAAGGGATTATCTTGCGCTAGAGCGCGCATCGCTATCCCCTTTCCTTGGCAACGCAGGTACGAATACAACCTCCGCCGACTCCATGCTAGCAGCGGCGCAAGGCATCTACAACAATGCGAGCGTAAAGTACCAGTCAAGCCTAATAAGCGCAGTCGGGCAGGTAGTGCCATTTAGGTCTTATTCCTATCAGGAAATAACCGTCCTGCAGAGTTCCTACTTCTTGCAGCAGCTCGAGACAATAATCATAGTGGCCTTCATACTGATATCCATAATAGTCTTCTTCATATTCAGGTCTGTTGTCCCTTCGTTCGCCGTGGTATTCGGTGCGGCAAATGACATGATAGTTGCAATAGGCGCAATGGCGCTTTTCAAGATACCGCTTGGGATAGCAAGCATAGGCGGCCTGCTTATGCTTCTTGGATATTCGATAGACACTGACGTGCTTACAGCAATAAGGATACTCAAGAGGCACGAGGGCACACCGGAGCAGCGGGCGTACAGTTCCATGAAGACCGGGCTCACCATGACTTTTACAGCAATAGTCTCATTTGCAGTGCTATTTGCGGTCTCTTACATACTCTATGTTCCAACATACTTCGAGATATCCGGCGTGGTGCTTTTCGGCCTAATAGCCGATCTTGCAACTACCTGGCTTGGCAATGCCTCGATAATACTCATGCATGTGAATAGGAAGAATAAGGCGTGAAAATGGCTTTGATGGATTACCTTAAGGACAAGCGGATTCTTGGACTGGTCCTATTCGTAATCCTGCTCGCCGTCCTAGACTACAGGTACGGCTTGCATCTTGGAATCGAGTTTGCTGGGGGAACCCAGATACCGGTGACCTTGGAGCACAGCGTAAGCCCAAACCAGACAACGCAGATAATATCGATACTTCAGCAGAGGCTCTCCACATTTGGCCTCAAGCAGGTAAGCATAGAGGGAGTAGGCACAAGCGAGATCCTGATAGATACTCCCACCGTGAACCAGAGCGACATAGCAAGCACCATTGACATAATCCAGAGCCAGGGTCAGTTCCAGGGGGTGGTAAATGGGAGGATTGCAATTGATGGAAGCGGAATACTTAGCGGGAGCGTAGGGGCAAGCCCGCCGCAGATCCAGGGAGCAAATGTCTCCTGGTCTGTAAACTTCTACATAACGCAGCAGGCCGCCGTGCAGTTCTCCAAGGTGGCATTCGGCCAGGCAAATAAACCCATATTCATGTATCTTGACAGGCCAAGCAGCGCAATAGTCCTGCTTAATTCATCCCTGCTCGGCACAACGATAGGCGGAACGCAGCAGCAGGAGTTAGCAAGCCTCCAGAACGCGGTTGCCCTGGGTAATAGGACCTTGCCAATAGAGCTACTCAATCCTGGTGCCAACAACTGGAATGTTCTCTACAAATTCTTCCAGTCCAATGCCGGAAAGTACAGGTCAGTCATAGTGCAGAACAACACTCCTGCATACATAGAGAGCAACCTCACCGCTCTTAATTATTCTCTGATAAAAGACTCCAAGGCCAATATGACTCCATCATTCCAGATTGCCACCAACGCATCTGGCCAGATAGTAGTGCTCAATTCATGGCCGGCAGTAGGCCTGCTCACAGCCCCAATACTAAATCCAAGCATAACCAACGGAAACCTCAGCCAGAGCTATACCATATCTGGTTTTGCGCCGCCTTCGCTTACTGCTTCGGAGCAGGTAGCATATGCGGATTCGCAGTCCAAGCTAATTCAGAGCATTCTTACCGGAGGCGCCCTGCCTGTGCAGGTGCTAGTTGGAACGCCTACAGTAACGCAGCCTACCCTGGGCGCGCAGTTCGAGAGGATAAGCGTGATAGCTCTCGTGCTTGCAGTAGTGGCGGTGTCAATGGTAATCGCGATAAGGTATAGAAAGCTCTTCCTCATAGCCCCGATATTACTTACGACCCTTGCAGAGCTCTTCATCATACTCTCGGTGATAGGCCTTATTGGTACAATCGACCTTGCCGCAATCGCCGGAATGATAGCAGTCATAGGAACCGGGGTAGATGCGCAGATAATAATCTCAGATGAGATACTTAGCAAGGGTGTCGACGCGGCAATGAAGATACGATTGAGCAATGCC
>DAIDLJ010000045.1 GCA_027449585.1 Microcaldota archaeon
CTCAAAATCTGGCAGGGCATTTAGTATTGTTATCCGTTTTACCTGATATGCTCTCTTCTGCTCTGTACCCAATCCCATTATGGATATCTGCTCCGGAGTATAGACGTTGGTTGGTGGTATAAATATTACGGCCGCATCCCCATGAACGTTTGGATCGTGCCAGTCGGGTCTTTTTGCCAGGCTGTCGATTCCTACCAGTTCCGCCTCATGGACCTTCGCTCTTCCCTTGAAATAAACATCCAATATGCCTTTCTTGAAATCCCTGTTGAAGTTCTCTATGTCATTGACCGTCATAGTTGTTATATCCAAATCAGCAAGTGTGCTTAGCCTTCTTAGCATATGGCTTACCATCTTTTTCTCAAGTTCTGAAGAAGGATCTATCTTTCCAGTTATAACCTTATGGCAGTAGTCCATTGCGCCGCAGTTTTCATGCGTATAAACCTTTATGTGTTTTATTGAAGGAAGAGCTTGAAGTATAAGATCTATTTCTCCGAGCATTTCAGAGACCATTCCGCCGCCGTTTCTCAACGCTATTACGTTATTTCCCTTTTGCAGGTCCGTGAATATCTTCCAAAAACGGTCGTCCATGCACCCTATTGCAAGAGTGTCTATGTTCTTAGACGGGTCTATCCACATTCCACTTATGTTTCTTGCACTAGATACGGACTGTAGGAGTATCAATTGCTCTGAAGATAGGTTAGTGGTCTGATCAATATCCATATATGATCAATATTAATTTGTTATTTCCTTATATTTAAACTTATCTCATTCTGCAATTTTTATTCACAAATATTGTTTAATTGCAATCACTACTTAATGCACCGCACGAGACCTGCCGACCAGATACAGACGTGCATTGCTATCTCGTATAAAATCATCTTTTGATAGATCCCTTAAGAGTTTCTTCATCTCGGTGGCATCATCGTTCCCGTGCGCGTAAAAAACTACGTCCCTGAGTCCCTTCTCGCGCATGATGAACTTTATTGACGTGAGATCGGGAGGCTCAAGAACGTAGGTACTGTCCATTGTGAGTGTCCTTCCCAGAAGATCAGACGCTTCTCCAAGAAGATGCTCGTAGTGCCATCTGGAAGGATTGAGAGCGAGAATGGTGCTGCGCGCTTTTGACTCGCTATTTTCTGCACTGGCGTGATTGATCATCTTTATTATTCTACGCATATTCCTAGCAGACTCTCCGCGCTCGGCCTGCCAATTCATTATTATTTGGCCAAGAAGCAAGGACTGCAACTTCGGGTTTGCATCGGCCTCTAGGTGCCTTTTATCTCCAAAGGTTATGTGATTTGCCTTGAATGGCTCGGCAAACAGCGAATACATTTGTGGATCGATGCTTCTTCTGGAGTGTATCGATCGGTATACGACTTCTGATGCAAGGCAGTCCGTGTGGTTTATTAGCGTTATTTCGTGTATTGGATTTTCATTTAATAGATTGATTACTGCCTGTACTATCTTATTTGAAGCTACGTTTGCTCCTAGAGAACTTAGCATTATCGCATTTCCGGTGTTCTCTGCATCCACTGCCTGATTGCTTGCGGGCTCAGGACATGAAATTATGAGCTTCTCTACCGGCTGCGGTCTGCTGCCAAACATGTAGAATTCGTCCACCATCAAACCAAAAACGTCTGAACTTGCCTGATATTAATGTCTTATGGTTCAAGGCGATTGGACATCCTTGGAAATGGTATTGCATCGCGTATGTGGTCCAGATTCAATAGCCATTTTATTACGCGCTCTATTCCCAAACCAAAGCCCGAGTGCGGAGCAGAGCCGTATCGCCTTAGGTCTATCCACCACTGGTAATTATCCATGTTGAACTTGATGCCCTTTTGCATCTCTACCTCCTTCATCCTTGAAAGGAGTTTGTCTAGCTCCCATATCCTTTCGCTGCCCCCAATTATCTCTCCGTGACCGTGAGGTGCTTGCATATCCGAGCAGAGAACAGTACGCTCGTCTTTAGGATTTATCGGCATATAAAACGGCTTTATCTCTTTTGGCCAGTTATAGACAAACAGCGGCTTGTCCTCTGCTTCAGTAAGGGCCTTCTCATGCTCCACTCCGAAGTCGTCGCCCCATTTTAACTGGAATCCCTTTTCATTCAGAAGACCCAAGGCCTCCTCGTAGCTAAGTCTCTTGAACGGAGGACGTATCCTGCTCAAATCATCTCCGTTGATTTGAAGCTCCTTGAGTAGATCTTGATTATTTGATGCGAGCCTGGTGGCTATGTGCGAAACAAGCCTTTCTTGCAGCGCCATGCTCTTTTTGTTATCGAAGTAGAGCATCTCTGGCTCAAGGTGCCAGTACTCTGCAAGATGTTTTGTCGTCCTTGAGTTCTCTGCCCTGAAAGATGGTGCGAATGAATAAACTTTTTCAAGTGGGAAAGCCATTGCCTCGGCGTAGAGCTGCGATGACTCGGTAAGATATGCCTTTGACCCGAAGAAGTCGGTCTCAAAGAGATTTGCACCAGTCTCACCTGCAGCCTTTGTCAATATTGGAGGAGTTATCTCGAAGAATCCGCTCTTGTCAAGGAACTCTCGTGCATACCTGAAAACATACGACCTCGCCTTCATTACTGAAATCATCTTCTGGCTCCTAAGCCATAAGTGCCGCTTATCAAGAAGGAGCTCTGTACTCTGGTACTCGGTTATCGGAAACGGCTCTGACAGCGCAGTGTTCCTAAAATCAGTAGCAGTAAGTTCATAGCCTGTAGGAGACCTAGGATCCTGCTTGATTGTTCCAGATATGCTAACATTTGATTCTATTGTGGAAGACAACGCAGCATTCCAGGCATCAGCACTGATAGCATCCTTTTTTATTGCTACCTGCACTAGACCCGAAACATCCCTTAGCACAACAAATATGATACCGCCACTTTGCCTCTTCCTGTGAATCCATCCGGACAGGACCACGTTCTTTCCAAGTGACTTTACCGCATCAGATATGTGGATTTTGCGCATAGTAGCCAGTAGAATAATTAGCAGTTAATGCTTAAAGCATTTTGCATGTGGCTGC
>DAIDLJ010000046.1 GCA_027449585.1 Microcaldota archaeon
ATGATATTGAATCGACAGGAAGGTACATCGCGGAGTTCGAGCAGGAAGGCGATGACCTAAGATACTACGATCCAAAGAATGCGATAATACACTTAAACCAAAGACTTGCACCGGGAGGATACGGATGGGTATTTCCAAAGTCAAATCACAGGGTCAACATCGGAATAGGCGTTGAGAAGAAGAGCATAGAGCTAAGAAACGCCAAGATGAACAAGAAGGACACCCTGCACACCCTAATAGACCAGTACGCAGAATGGAACCCAGTGGTCAAGAATCTCAAGGTCGACGAGACCGATTCAAACGGCAAAGGATACTGGTCCGTAACCGTAAGGAGGCAGTTCGACAGCCTCGTATATCCAGGTTACATGGGCGCTGGAGACAGCATGGCAATGCCTAACCCTATAAGCGCGGGAGGAATTGGTCCTGCAATGAATGCCGGAGCAATCGCAGGAAAGATTGCTGCTGAGGCTGTTGCGGCAAAGGACACAAGCATAGAGTACCTCTGGAAGTACAACACAAGATACAATGAGGTTTATGGAAGCAAGACCGCAGGTCTTGAAGTCCTAAGGATATATCTTCAGTCTCTCAACAATGAGCTCATAGACTACGGAATGTCAAAGTTCCTAACCGAGAAGGAGGCAGTTGACATAAGCTACGGAATAATACCTGAGATAACGATTGCAAGCACCTTCAACAAGGCCTTGAGCGGACTATCCAACATAAACGCCTTCAAGAACCTTCTTTCAGCCGTAAAGAAGATGAAGGAGATGAACGCCCTGTACACCAAGTACCCGGCGTCTCCTGCAAGCTTCGATGCATGGAAGAAGCTGGTCAACGAAGGAATGCATGACGTTAAGCAGAGATTCCCTCCAAACCCTGTCTGATTCTTAAAGAGAAGGAAGGCGCGCAGCGCAAATCTTGCAGAAAACAGTTATAAGGGCAGCAAGAGCAGTGCTATCATATCAAAAGGATTAGTCATAAGTGATTATTTGGCGCATGCCTATCGACCTTGGGAAGGTGCAGAAGCCGCAGCGAGCAGGCTCTTTGATAAGGCACTATTCATGAGGGTGGAGCACAACGGCCCTTCAATTGCGGAAATGGCTGCGCTGCGGGTGCTTCCAAGCGTAGTTTCATCTCCTGGAATAGGCATGGAAAAGCTCATGGACCTAGAATCAAAGAGATTAGGCGCAGGCATGGAGGATCTTGCAGCATATCATGTGATAGATGCAGTGGGCTTTCTGATAAGGGCGGGTTTCGTATACAGCAGCAAGGACAAGGATGGGAATCAGCAGGTCTTTCCTACAACAAAGTCAAGCGGCCTGTTCTATCTCATGGAGAATCCCGAAAGGCTAAGCGCATGGATGACAGAGCGCAGGTCAAAGGCGCAAGGGGAAGGCATGGAGCTCTTCAAGTTTGATTCGAATGCAGAGAAGGTAAGAAATCTCATAGAAGGTATGGTAAGTTCGAAAAATGGGACATTGAAGGAAGCAGCAAGGCAGTAATCATATAGCTTTTCCCGTAACTGTGGCTACCCAAACCACGTGCCATTCTCCGCCAACATTTGTTTGATACTCCGCCCAAATTTTACCTGAATATTCTTGTCCATTTGTTGTTGATGTATTAAATATGAATTTTGCTAGCACTATGCCTTCGGATGATAAATTACCAGCAATATAGCAAGATATCCCTCCAGATACAGAGTTTGATGCTGTAGCTGGACAAAAGTTACTTGTGCTATTCGGTGGGTTCTGTCCTTGCGGTATCCATAATAGATAAGTATTAGTCCAGTTAGTTCCTGTTGCCTGTCCTATTGTTGCAGTGAAATTATTTAGATGGAGCAACGTACTCTCGCAGATGTATCCTGTTTGAGATATGCAGGATGTACCAAGCGGATTTCCGTGGTTAGCTGTACTGAAAAGAATAATTATTGCGAATACAAAAAACATAGGTAGGACTATGAGTAAATTGACTATTATTGGAGCATAATTTCGTTTTTCCTTATAAACCAAATAAATCGAGGAGAGAATCAAAGTGGCTATTAAAGTATAGGTGTAATCTGAAAGATTATTAAATCCCCCAAGATAAGCACACACAAAAGCAATCCCTAATGGCAATTTGTATATCTTCAGGTCCTGAATACCTCTTGACCACCACCATATAAGTAAAATCCATGTTATTGGATAAAGGGGCAGGAGAATAACATCAACAAGCCCTCCAATAGGATTATAATTTGTCCAGAAATAGTTTTCAGCCTGATTTAAACTCAGAAATACTATTATGGCACACATAACTCCTGCCAATTTCCACTCAAGCGTTGTTTTGTCTGATTTCTTAGCCAGGTCTAATCAACAGCCAAACCAATTAGACTCCTATAATTTAAAGTATTTAATATTGTCCTAATCAAGGTCTAATCCTATACTTTATAAGCTAAATTCTT
>DAIDLJ010000047.1:0-1901 GCA_027449585.1 Microcaldota archaeon
AGAGCTGTTGTATCCCGATGCTATTAAAGTTCCGAAGTTTGACGCTGTCTGGGGTGCGTAATTCTTGCACACTCCCTCTAGATTTGCAGATCCGCTCGCTCCGGTTCCATATCTTACCACCATGCATGATCCAGGCGCTGCCTTTGGGTTTAGGTTTATCGATCCATCCAGATAAAAGAAGAAGAATATCAGCGCCGCAACTATCAGCAGCATCCATCCATAGCTGATAATGTATTCAAGGGCCGTCTGTAGCTCGGTCTTTTTGCTCTTCTGTTCCTTTGGTACTGCACTCATGCGCCTGGTAGCCATATGAGATATATGGTATCCTGGCAAAGAATATTAAGATTAGCATCAGTTCTGGTCGCCGCGCCCGACAAAGTTGTATCTTCCCTTCCTGGAATGCTGCTCACGTCCATGCGAGTCCCTTCCGCGGAATCCCCCATGCCCTTCCCTTCTTCCTCCGCCGAACTCCCGCCTGTTGTTATGCCTAAAGTCCCTCCTCCCGCCTCCCTGGCCGCCGAAGCTCCGATTTCCACGGAAGTCGCCTCCTCCCCTTCTTTCAGCGAAAGGAAGCTGGATATCCTTGAAACGACTCAAATCGAGGTTGAGATGGCTCATCTTCACGTTTGCCATCACGCTTGTGTCCTGCATGAGTCCTCTCTGGTCGAAGCCATAAAGCGTGAATGCGCGACCATCCTTTCCCATACGTGCGGACCTGCCAACCCTGTGCACGTATATGCGCGGGTCGTCAGGAGCGTCGAAGTTTATAATATCAGATATATCCGGTATGTCAAGACCACGAGCCGCAAGGTTTGTCGATATCAGGAAAGTGGCATGCTGCTTGAATGCCCGCAGCGAACTCTCCCTTCTGGATTGCGTAAGCCCCCCATGCATCACTATTGCATCGAACTTGTTGTCTACTAGGAATCTATGTACAAAATCGGCTTCGCGCTGGGTCGAGGTGAATATTATGCACTTCTTCGGCTTGAACCTGTCTATGTATGCAAGGAGCGCAGAGAATTTCATCTTTCCGTTGGCATCGTAGAAGTAGTGAGTTATGGTCGTGACTGTCAGGTCCTCCTCAGCACCGACAGTGAGCCTCACAGCATCATGCTTCATGTGCCTCTTAGCGATGTCAGCTATCTCCCTTGGCATTGTTGCCGAAAGCAGCAGCGTCTGCTTCTCGCGCGGAGCAAGAGACATTATGTGCTCTATGTCCTCTATGAATCCCATGTCGAGCATCATATCGGCCTCATCGAGCACGAAGACGCTTATCTTGCCCAGGTTTAGCGCCCCCCTCTCAACAAGGTCTATTATCCTTCCCGGAGTCCCTATGACTATGTCCGCGCCGCGCCTAAGTGCCTGAACCTGCACCATTATCGATGCGCCACCGTACACTATTGCCGTGCGCAGGCCTGTCCTGTGGCCAAACTTTTCGGCTACGGAGTTGACCTGCAAGGCCAGCTCCCTTGTCGGCACTATTATTATTGACTGCGGATGGCCGCGAGGCTCAAGCATCTGAGATATCGGTATGAGAAATGCGCCGGTCTTGCCGCTTCCGGTCTTCGACCTCACTATGAGGTCCTTGTGGTTTAGAACCACAGGTATCGCCTGCTCCTGGACCTCGGTCATCTGCTGGAAATTCATTGCCCTAAGGGCCTCAAGCAATCCGTGCTTTAGGTTAAGTTCCTTAAATTCTTTCAATTAATCTACCTTCCGTAAAATACGTAGAAGTCAGTAATATATCAAACATACAGGTTAAAATGGCTTTGCTTACTAGAAATCTTAACTTATGAAAGGCAACTACAATTTCGATATTGTGATAGTTGGGGTGCGGTGTAGTAGAGTCAACACTGTTAAGGGGCTAAGTTATCTTTTTATAGAATTTTATGGTTTGTAAT
>DAIDLJ010000047.1:1911-2320 GCA_027449585.1 Microcaldota archaeon
AAATATCTGGAATAATCAATAGCTTTTTTTCTTATTCTACTATCATAACCATTGCTCTTAAGCTCTATAATGATATTTGCCATATGTTCTGGAGATTCTGCCTGTAGGCAGTATTTCTTATTTTCCTCAGAAAGGTTTCCACCTTTGTTAAGTATAACTGGAAGGCCACGCGCACGCGCTTCAAGTATTGACAGACTATGACTTTCATAAACGCTTGGAAATACAAACACATCAAATCTATCATATATCTTAACCAGTCGTTCTTCAGGAGCAAAACCCATGAATTTTATCCTTTTGTCTCCTGAAGCCAATGCTGAAAGATTTTCATATTCTGCACTCTTCATCCCCCAAACTTCAAAAACAATGTTACTATCTTTTATATGTCTAAAAGCTTCTATCGCAAATTTTA
>DAIDLJ010000048.1 GCA_027449585.1 Microcaldota archaeon
CCACGTAACTTTATTCGTATCGCACGAATGATTAAATTCTATCTGCCGCGCCAAACTCCTTAAAAGAGCCCTCCAGTTCCGACGGGCTGCCAATTCCTATCAATACGACTCCATTTTCATTTAACTTAAGCGCCCCATTCACAAACTCTATCTCTTCAGGATTAACGCACGCGTGCGGCTCTACATTGGTAAATGCAATACATCTCCTTTTTTCGAATATCTGCGAATGTATGCCTTCTTCAAATTCGTTATTGCCAATTATCATTGCCAATGCCTTTTCGCCATTTGATATTTTCCTGCCAACCTCTCCTTTATTTGCTGAAAATGCGCCAGTAACATCAAATATTTTAGGCGACCTTTCCTTGTCGAAAGATACCCTTTCACTAACTGAGGAATATCTGCGCTGCATCACAATACCTGCAGCTGCAAGCAGCGCTGCAATTAAATAATATGGCTTTATTGGAGTGCCTATCATTACAAATGAGAATGCAATAGTAAGAAAGGGCACAGCGAGTATCGAATTGCCAGTTATTAGCGGACCGAGCATCTTCACAGCGTAATAATATAGCATTGTTCCAATCCCATAAGCTATTGCTCCTAGAAATAGTATTGACGCCACAACCTTCGGCGTGAATGCTATTGCTATGCTGGTATGTGTAACAAGCACTATTGCAGATATTGCTGCAAACGAGGCAACATTAAATATCGCTACTGCCCCTGCCGTATCTACGTTATACATATTCATTATCAGTATTGAGAATGTGCTGCACACTGCAGCAGCCAGAAGCAATCCTATGTAGAATGACTGGCTGCTGTTAAAGGTCATGGCGGTGCCGCCGCTTAATATTATGTATATGCCTGCAAATCCTATAAGCGTCGCAAGCATCTGTTTTGCACTTACCTTCTTTTTCAGCACTATGGGGGTGAGTATCGCGACCATTATCACCCAGCTCCTGAAGACTATTGCGCCTATCGACGGATTTGTGCCTAACGTGCCCATGCCGAGAAAGAGCTGCGTAAGGACGTCGTTGAAGAGCCCGGCAAGTATCATTATTCCAAATATGCTTGGCCTGCTTGTTATGGATCCAATTCCTTTTCCCCCGTCTCTACCCAGGCTTATTGCTACTGATACTATCGAGCCCACCAAGAATCCATAGAAGAGCTCCTGCAGTATGCCTATGCTGCCTCCACCTATCTGCAGAAATATGGACCATAAGGATACCTCTAGCACCACAATTGCAAGCGCAGCATATCCCCTATACGCCATTTTCATGATTCTACTTCGTAGCCGACATATTTAAACAGAGTATAAATGCCTTAATTTATTTACATAATTTTCGGATTTCTAATATCGGGTTAATATACCTTGGCTGCAGATACTAATCCATGGAGGATGGCCCAGAAGGCTTAAGGCAAATGCTTAGCAGCCGCGAAAAGATACTTCTCAGAGAGCTGAGCACCGACGCGCGAGCGAGCCTAACTCACCTTGCCAAGAGTGCAAACTGCTCTTCAGTTACCGCTACACGGGTGCTAGAAAGGCTTACCGAACGCCTCGGTATCAAATTTACGCTTGAAGTGGACATGGATCGTCTCGGTCTTTCTGATAGGCACATACTCACTGTAAAGTTCGATCGCATGCCTGAAGAGTCGTTCCTTGAATCTCTCTTCAAGGATGACATATATGCTCATGACGTGTATCTCACGAAAGGCGACTTTGATCTTGTGATATTCGCTGCAACGGATACCCCTATCAACTACACCCTCTGGGAGACTGATCTTGCAGCCAACCTTTCAGATTATACGCCAGATCTTAGGCCGTCGGAGTTTGTCTTCCCACAGCTTGGGTTTGTCCCGCTAAATGACTCGTTCGTGGACTTCATAAGAGCTGAGATCAAGACGGACAAGTACGACAAGACAATGTTGCGGCTGCTCAATAAGAACTGCCGCCTGGGCTACAGGGAGATGGCAGAGCAGATGGGGATAAACGAGGACACCGTAAGATACAGACTTTTTAGGCTTATGAAGAAGGGCATAATACGAAGATTCACCATAGCCGTACAAAATCCGGGCTACGGCCATCTCATGCCCTACTTCTTGAGGTATAAGTTCTACAAGGGAACCACCACCAGCGCCTTCCCGCAGATGAGGGCTCATTATATGAAAGAGAGCGAAGATGCTCCTGCATTCAACGACTTTCAGATGATAGCTCCGCTAAGCGGC
>DAIDLJ010000049.1 GCA_027449585.1 Microcaldota archaeon
CTAAAGAACCCGGCACATAAGGAAAAATTCTACTTCGAATGCATTAATTGGGGAATTTCTTACTATGGGATAGATTCTCCTTCATTAAGCTTTAAACTTCTGCATCCCAAGATATCATCAATGTTTAGGCAAGCGTGTGAAGGATATGTTGATGCAGCAAAAGAATTGATAAATAATAAAAAATGCGACTCAGAAAACGAATTTCTGCTGATGCAAAAGATTGTTTATTACGAGAATATAGGACGCACGTTGTCTCTTTTTCACGCCAAACGCGACTGATATTGTTTCTATCATAGGACCTATGCCTTATTTTAAGATGCACTATACACGAAGAGGCAAATAACCAAGCTATTTAAATAATTCTGAGCAATAAATACTACTTATTTGGCGGTGTAGCTCAGCCTGGTTAGAGCGCTAGACTCATATGCTAAGCATGATGAGTGCTGAGCCAATTTGGCAATGATTGCTAAGAAATCTAGAGACCGCGTGTTCAAATCTCGCCACAGCCAAATCCCAAAATACGGATTTCATACAGCATCTTCAAGCCGGTTTATGGTGTCGTCTATCTTAGACCAAGTCTTTATCTGATCAACAAGGGAGTCTAGGCTGTATGCTATTCGTACGTCTGGTCTTACTAACTTAGTTTGTATTTCGATATCTAGTCTCCTCTTATATTTTGGGTGCACCCCCACAAATATTGTTTTTTCAGTCATTGACCATGCCCCT
>DAIDLJ010000050.1 GCA_027449585.1 Microcaldota archaeon
TTGTTTATGTTTATTTCACTATTGTGATTCGTACTGAACTGGGCAACATACTGTGGTATTGCGCTATTGCACTGACCTGCAAGGCTGCTTCCAGCAGCATTGTGAACCGCCTGACAAGCTCCTGCAACTGCATGCGTGGTTAGGCTTGAATTATCAAATAGACCTAGTTGAAACAATGCAACAATTACTATCGCAACTATCAATATCGTCCAGCCATATGTCATCAAGTACTCCATTGCTGCCTGAGATCTTGACCGGCCCTTTGACATATGACGCATTTTGCAGACCAAGAACATATTGGCTTTAAACATTTAAATTTTTGCCATCTTTGGAAATTATGGGGCAACGTAATCTGATGACCAGGCGCTGGTGTACGAAACTGATGATACTGTTTGGCCGTCGTTTAGATTTTCGCTGTAATCCTGCGCGTTGCCGTTTAGGGGCCACCAAGCTACAAGATTCTGCAATGATATAGGCACTCCGCCTATGCCTTCCATGCGTATTGCATTAATCTGATTAGGAGTTAGTGTCGAGTTGTATAACTGAAGATTCGCAACACTACCATTGAAACCGGAATCTAGCTCAATATATGAAGAACTCGGAACTAGATTGTCAGGCACAGTAGTAGTTTGATTTTGGTCTCCAAGATAAAGTATCATGTTTGGGATGGTGTTGCTCAAACCGTTGTATTCTGCAGCAAAGAAGT